>JACDBQ010000434.1 GCA_013694845.1 Acidobacteriota bacterium | reverse complement strand
CCGGGCATCATACCTTCGCCGCGCGGCCTCCCGAAAACGCCAGCGGCACAGGCGGCGGACCGGTCATCGGATCGGACACGATCTCCAGGAGCGAGCAATCCGAGAGCGCCGACACGATTCGATCCTTGATCTTCCAGAGCGGGTCCCGGATGCTGCACTTGGCGTACTGGCCGCAATTCTCTTCTTCTGTCGAGCAGGCGGTCACACGGAGGGGCCCTTCGATCGCTTCGATGATGTCGGCGACGGAGATCTGCGACGTCTGGCGGGCCAGCCGGTAGCCGCCACGCGTTCCCTGAAGCGACGTCACCAGCCCCCGCCGCGCCAGCCGCTGCAGCACCTTCGCCATGAGCTCGATGGGGATGTCGTACTGCTCCGCGATCTCCCGCGCGCTCGCCGACGCGCTGTCGGTCCGCGTCGCGAGGTGCTTCATCGCCATCAGCGCGTAATCAGCTTTTTTTGAGAGTCTCAACATAGCTGTCAGCGTTCAGCTGTCAGCTACCAGCTTTCAGTCAGTTTCAGCTACCAGCTCGATTTCAGGCTGATGGCTGACGGCTGAGAGCTGACAGCTTGCCCTACCACATCCCCAGTTGCAGTTTGGCAGCGTCGGACATCCGCTCCTTGGTCCAGGTCGGCTCCCACACGATATCGACCACGGCGTCGCTCACGCCTTCGACCGCCTTCACTCTGGTGGCTACGTCGACCGGCAGCGTGTGCGCAACCGGGCAGCCCGGGGCGGTCAGCGTCATCCTGATGCCCGCGACGCCTTTGGCGTCCACGATCACATCGTAGATGAGGCCGAGCTCGTAGATGTTGACCGGGATCTCCGGGTCGAACACCGTGGAAATCGCCTTGATGATCGCCGGTTTGAGCGCCGCGGTCCTGGCAGCGTCAGGGACCAGGGCGGCCGTTCGATCTGTCGCGGCCGGCGCGTCGGGCGCCGGGGCCTGGATCACAGGAATACTTTTCATGGCTCACTACTCACGAGTTGAGGTGAAAAGACACTACTCGGTCGATATTTCTGGTGTATAACTCAACGCGGCCTCGAGCGTGTGCCAGGCCAGGCTCGCGCACTTCACGCGCATCGGGAACTCGCGGACGCCCGCCAGGACAGAGAGCTTACCCATGTCCTCGATCGCCTCGTCCGCCGAGGTCGTCACCATGCGATGAAAGCGCAGGAACAGCCCGTGTGCGTCCTCGATCGAGTGCCCCTTCACGGCGTCGGTCATCAGCGAGGCTGACGCCTTCGAAATGGCGCAGCCGGAACCCTGGAACGCGACGTCTGCGATAACCCCGGCCTCGACCTGCACGTACAGCGACAGACGGTCGCCACATAACGGATTGTGGCCGTTCGCGTGATGGCTCGCGGGAGCAATCGTCCGGAAGTTCCTCGGCCGCCTGTTGTGATCGAGGATGACTTCCTGATAGAGCTCGTCGAGGCTCGACCTCACGCGAAAATTCCCTGCACCTTCCGCAGTGCCGTTCCGAGGGCGTCGAGCTCCTCGCGCGTGTTGTACATCGCCATCGACGCGCGCGCTGTCGCCGGAACGCCGAGGCGGTCCATGACCGGTTGCGCGCAATGATGCCCGGTGCGGATCGCGACACCTTCCCGGTCGACGATCGTCCCCACGTCGTGCGGGTGGATGCCGTCCATGACGAATGACAGGATGCTCGCCTTTGCCGGCGCGGTGCCGACCAGCCGGACGCCGGGGACCGCCTCGAGCACCCGCGTGCCGTACTCGAGCAGATCGCGCTCGTGATCCACGATGGCGTCGAAGCCGACCCCACTCACGTACTCGATCGCGGCCCCGAGGCCGATGGCGCCCTCGATATGTGGGGTGCCCGCCTCGAACTTGTACGGCAACACGTTCCAGGTCGATCTCTCGAACGTGACGGACGCGATCATGTCGCCGCCACCGAGAAACGGCGGCATCTTCTCGAGCAGCGCTTCGCGACCGTACAGCACGCCGATGCCGGTCGGTCCGTAGATCTTGTGACCCGTCGCGGCATAGAAATCGACCCCGAGCGCCTGGACATCGACCGCCATGTGGTACGCCGCCTGCGACCCGTCGACCAGGACGGGAATGTCCGCCGCGTGAGCCAGCCGGACAATGTCCGCGATCGGATTCACGGTGCCGAGGGCGTTCGACATATGGGTGATCGCGACCAGGCAGGTGCGCTCGTTCAGCAGCGCCGCGAACGCGTCCAGGATCAACTCGCCACGATCGTCCATCGGCGCCACGCGGAGACGCGCTCCACGTTCTGCGCACACCAGCTGCCAGGGCACGATGTTCGAGTGGTGCTCCATCGCCGAGATGAGGATCTCGTCCCCGGCCTGGAGCAGAGGCCGGGCGAACGCATTGGCCACCAGGTTGATGCTTTCGGTGGCGTTGCGGGTGAAAACGATCTCCCGGTCGCTGGCGGCGTTGAAGAACGTCCGCACCGTAGTCCGCGCGGCGTCGTACGCGATCGTCGCGACTTCGCTGAGGTGATGAACGCCTCGATGGACGTTCGCGTTCGACTCGGTGTAATACCGGGTCAGCGCGTCGATCACCGCCTGTGGCTTCTGGGTCGTCGCCGCGTTGTCGAGATAGACGAGCGGGTGTCCGTGCACCCGCCGGCGCAGGATCGGAAAATCGTTACGGATCTTCTGCACGTCGAACGCGGGCGGCGCCGTCCGTTCCGTTCGCAGGCCGGACACCGCTTCCCGCGTTCCGGCACCAGTCGTCATGCGGCGTCTATTTCCGCCAGGTCGTTCGCGAGTTGTGCATACAGCTCTGCTTCGAGCGCCTGTCGCAACGGCTCGATCTGGACCCGGTCGATGATCTCGCCGGCAAAGGCGTGAATCAGCATGTCTCTCGCTTCGAAGTAGGTGAGCCCGCGCGCGCGCAGGTAGAAGATCGCGTCCTCGTCGAGCTGGCCGACAGCCGCGCCATGGGTGCACTTCACGTCGTCGGCAAAAATCTCGAGCTGCGGCTTGGTGTTGATCGATGCGCTGTCTGACAGCAACAGTGCGCGGTTGGTCTGTTTCGCGTCGGTCTTCTGCGCGTCCTGCCGGACGATGATCTTGCCGTTGAACACGGCTCGGGCCCGGCCGCCCAGGATCCCCTTGTAGATTTCGTGGCTGGGGCAGTGGGCCCTGGCGTGGTCGATCGTCGTGTGATTGTCGATCAGCCGATCGCCGTCGGCGAGGTACATGCCGTTCAGCGTCACCTCGGCCCCTTCCCCGTCAAGGGCGGCATTCACGTCGTTTCTGACCAGCCTGCCGCCAAGCGAAAACGAGTGCGAGGAAAAGTTCGCGCTTCGCTGCGCGTTCACCTGCATGGTCGCGATGTGGAACGCCTCGAGCCCTTCCTGCTGGACCTTGTAGTGGTCGATCACCGCGTGCTCGCCGGCGAACACCTCGGTCACGGCGTTGGTGAAATACGTGCCCTCACGAAGCGTGACATAGGTTTCGACAATGCGCGCCTGGCTGCGCTCGCCGGCCACGATCAGCGTCCGCGGCTGGGTCATTTCGGCTGATGATCCATCCCCCGCCGTGACGAAGAGAATCTCGATCGGGTGTTCCAGGACCGTGCCGTCGGGTATGTAAAGGTAGGCGCCATCGATCGCGAGCGCGGTGTTCAATGCCACGAAGCTGCGGGAATGGAAATCCGCAAGCTGACCGTAGTAGCGGGGGACCACGTCGGCGTGCTCCGTGAATGCCGCAGCCAGGGATCCGGCGCGAACGCCGCGTGGCAGGTTCTGCAGCCGCGAGACACCCGCGGAGAACCGGCCGTTGACCATGGCGATTCGAAGTGGCAGGTTCCCGTACGGCAGCGCTGCCATCTGCTCCGCTGACACCACTGCCTCAGCCGAAGGGCGAAAATCGGTGGACGCGATCGGCGCGACGTTGGTGAAGCGCCATTCTTCGTCGCGAACCGTGGGAAAGCCGAGCGCGGCGAACCGTGCCGCCGCCTTGTCACGGACGTCCTGCAGCCACCTTGGTGCGCCCTGGGCGCGCCCCTCGACCGTCGCGATCCAGGGCTGAAGCCTTTCTACCACCTGCGTCATCGATCTCAAGCTCCAACCGGCTGCGCGCCGGTTTCGATCCAGCTGTAACCCTTCTGCTCGAGCTCGAGCGCGAGCTCCTTCCCGCCGGACTTCACGATCCGACCGGCGCTGAGGACGTGTACGTGATCGGGCACGATGTAATCCAGCAGCCGCTGGTAGTGGGTCACGACGATGATCGCGCGATCTGGTCCACGCATGGTATTGACTCCGGCGGCCACCGTCTTCAAAGCGTCGATGTCGAGCCCCGAGTCGGTCTCGTCGAGTACCGCGAGCTTCGGCTCGAGCAGCGCCATCTGGAAGATCTCGTTGCGCTTCTTCTCGCCGCCCGAGAAGCCTTCATTCACGGCGCGTTGCAGCATCGCCTGGTTGATCTCGAGCAGCTTCGATTTCTCCTTGATCAACTCCATGAACTCCATCGCATCGAGCTCCGGCTGACCGAGATGCTTGCGCTTGGCGTTCACCGCGGCCTTGAGGAAGTAGGCGTTGTTGACGCCGGCGATCTCGACCGGATACTGGAAGGCCATGAAGACGCCCTCGCGGGCGCGCTCGTCGGGGTCCATCTCCAGGAGATCGCGGCCTTCATACAGGACCTCGCCGCCGGTCACCACGTACTCCGGATGCCCGGCGATGACCCGCGCCAGTGTGCTCTTGCCGGAGCCGTTCGGTCCCATGATGGCATGGACTTGTCCCGCCTTCACATGAAGGTCCACCCCGGTGAGGATCTGTTTGTCTTCGGCCTTGACTTGAAGGTTCTTGATCTGGAGCATGAGGGTGAAAGTCGTTAACCGACAGATCCTTCCAATGACACCGACAACAGCTTCTGAGCTTCTACCGCGAACTCCATCGGGAGCTCCCGGAAGACTTCCTTGCAGAAACCGCTGACGATCATGTTGACGGCGTCTTCCGTCGAGATGCCGCGCTGACGGCAGTAGAAGATCTGGTCCTCGCCGATCTTCGAGGTCGAGGCCTCGTGCTCCACGCGAGCCGAGGTGTTCTTGATCTCGAGGTACGGGAACGTGTGGGCGCCGCACTTGTCGCCGATCAGCATCGAATCGCACTGGGAATAGTTGCGTGCGTTCTTCGCGTTCTTGCCGATCCTGACCAGGCCGCGATACGTGTTCTGGCCGTGACCGGCGGAAATCCCCTTCGAGACGATCGTCGACCGGGTGTTCTTCCCGATGTGGATCATCTTCGTGCCGGTGTCGGCCTGCTGCCAGTTGTTGGTGGTGGCGACGGAATAGAATTCGCCGATCGAGTTGTCACCCTGCAGGATGCAGCCGGGATACTTCCAGGTGATCGACGAACCGGTCTCGACCTGGGTCCACGTGATCTTGGAGCTGCGGCCGGCGCAAAGACCCCGCTTGGTCACGAAGTTGTAGATCCCGCCCTTGCCGTCCTTGTCGCCGGGATACCAGTTCTGGATGGTCGAGTACTTGATCGTCGCGTCATCGTGCGCCACCAGCTCGACGACGGCAGCGTGGAGCTGATGCTCGTCGCGCATCGGCGCGGTGCAGCCTTCGAGATAGCTGACGTACGCACCTTCGTCGGCCACGATCAGCGTGCGCTCGAACTGCCCGGTATCTTTCGCGTTGATCCGGAAGTAGGTCGACAGTTCCATCGGGCAGCGGACGCCCTTCGGGATATAGACGAACGAACCGTCGCTGAACACCGCCGAATTGAGCGCCGCGAAGAAATTGTCGGAGTAGGGCACGACCGAGCCGAGATACTTTTTCACCAGCTCGGGGTGCTCGCGCACCGCCTCGGAGAAGGACATGAAGATGATGCCCTTCTCGGCCAGTTTGGCACGGAAGGTCGTGGCGACCGAGACACTGTCGAAAACGGCATCGACCGCCACACCCGCGAACAGCTTCTGCTCCTCGAGCGGGATACCGAGCTTGTCGAATGTCGCCCGGACTTCAGGATCCATTTCGTCGAGGCTGTTCAGTACCTTTTTCTTCTTCGGCGCTGAGTAGTAGACGATGTCCTGGTAGTTGATCGGGTCGTACTTGACGTTCTGCCAGTTGGGCTCTTTCATGGTCAGCCAGAGGCGGTAGGCCTTCAGCCGCC
Organism: Acidobacteriota bacterium; assembly: GCA_013694845.1. Lineage (GTDB taxonomy): Bacteria > Acidobacteriota > Vicinamibacteria > Vicinamibacterales > 2-12-FULL-66-21 > JACDCA01. Next base: position 25,848 of record JACDBQ010000434.1, on the reverse strand, counting down.
ACTCGAGCAACCACGCCGGCTCACCCTTCTTCTCCGAGATCAGGCGGACGACATCCTCGTTGAGCCCTTTGGGGATGGTGTCCGCATCGACGTCGGTGACGAAGCCGTACTTGTACTCGCGGTTGGCGAGTTGTTCGATGGTTTCGGTGGAAGTGGACATAAATTTCAGAAGCTCTCAGCTCTCAGCTCTCAGCCATTAGCTCTCAGGTGCCTGTGCCAGCTGCGTCGCGGCTGCAGGCCTGAAAGGCCCGCGCTACGGCGCGCCGAGGCTGACATTGAAGCCGTTAGCTGACAGCTTCTACACGCTGAACGACGTTCCGCACCCGCACGAGGCTTTGGCGTTCGGGTTGTTGAAGATGAATCCCTTGCTCACGAGGCTCGTGTCGTAGTCGAGCGTGGTCCCATCGATGAACCGGAAACTCCGCGGGTCCACGAACACCTTCGAACCTTCTGGCCCCTGGTAGATACGATCGCCATCCCGGGCGGTCGCCTCCCACGCAAACGTATAGCTCAGGCCTGAGCACCCGCCCGCCTTGACGCCAATCCGGAGTCCCCCTTCGGGAATACCGTTTTTGGCAGTCATCTTCCTGATGAGCTTGGCTGCGCTGTCGCTGATCTGCACCATTTGCGTTGAAGCCCAGTTTCGCTGGGGGTTTCGTCCTGCGCAGCCCTCGGTCAGAACTACGACCAGAACAGTCCTATATTAACAGCTGTCGGCCAACAGCTGTCAGCTATCAGCAGAAAAGGCGGCAGCCATAGCCGTCAGCTCTCAGCCAGAAAAGGCTACCTACCGATAGCGAAGCAGCGCTGACAGCTGAGAACTGACAGCTGAGAGCTATTCAGTATTTCGCCTGTGACGGATCGATTTCGTTGATCCAGGCGAGAACGCCGCCGGTCAGGTTACGGGCGTTGATGAAGCCCCGGGCTTTCAGCATGTCGACGGCCCGGGCGCTGCGGCCGCCGCTCTTGCAGTGGATGACGATCTCGGTGTTCGGGTCGAAGTCACCGATCCGTTGGACGAACTGCGCCGCGGGAATCAGCTCTGCGCCGGGGATGGTGCAGATGGCGTGTTCGGATGGTTCGCGGACGTCGATGAGTCGCGGGGCCGTCCCGTGCTCCATCCGCTCTTTCAGTTGCTTGACGGTGATGTCCATAGCGTGTCCTGATGGGGCCGATGCCGAGCGGCCCGCATCGCAATACCCTTCGTATGCCTTCAATTCGCGGATCGTGGCGTTCTCGCCGCAGACGGCGCACTGCGGGTCTTTCGGCAGTTTCAATTCGCGAAATCGCATGCGCAACGCATCGTAGATGATGAACCGGCCGATCAGCGGCTCGCCGATGCGAGCAATCAGCTTGATCGCTTCGGTGGCCTGAATCGTCCCGATGATCCCCGGGAGCACGCCCAGCACGCCGGCTTCGGCGCAATTCGGCACCAGCCCCGGCGGCGGTGGCTCGGGATGCAGGCACCGATAACAGGGGCCGTTCGGTGCCGCAAAAACGGAGGCCTGTCCCTCGAACCTGAAGATGCTTCCGTACGCGTTCGGACGCCCAGAGAGGACGCACGCATCGTTGACCAGGTAGCGGGCGGTGAAGTTGTCGGTTCCGTCCAGGATCACGTCGTACGCCGAGATCAGATCCAGCGCGTTCGCGGCCGTGAGCATGACGTCGTGTCGCTCGACGTTGAGATATGGATTCATGGCGGCTAGTCGTTCCGTCGCGGCATCCAGCTTCGGCCGACCCACGTCCGAGGTCGCGTAGAGCACCTGTCTCTGGAGGTTGGTCACATCCACGGTGTCGTACTCGACAAGCCCGATCGTGCCCACTCCGGCGGCCGCCAGGTAGAGCGCGGCCGGCGAGCCCAACCCGCCGACGCCGACGCACAGCACGCGTCCGGCCTTGAGGCGCTGCTGTCCTTCGACGCCAAACTCGGTCAGCGAGAGGTGCCGGCTGAACCGGATGAGCTCAGCGCGCGATAGATCCACGATCCCATCATACCGGGGCACTCTCGAACATCTCTTTGCCTTGAGATACACGGACCTTTCGCCTAAACTTCGTCCATCTTGGAAATCATCGTCGTTGCCCTCCTCTCGCTGGCGCTTGGGGTGGCGCTGGGGGCGTTGTGGTCCATATCCCGCAGCCGTGGTGCTCATGAGGCGGTGTTGCAGGAACGGGCCGGCCTCGCCGCCGCATTGGATGCCGAGCGACGCAGCGCCGCTGAGAAAGTCGCACTGCTCAAGGATGCCGAGACCAAGCTGCGAGACGCGTTCTCGGCGTTGTCTGCTGACGCACTCGAGCGAAACAGCGAGTCCTTCCTGCAGCTCGCCCGCACCTCGCTGGGGGAATTCCAGAAGACGGCGACCCTGGACCTCGAAGGCCGCCAGAAATCGATCGAAACGCTGGTGCAGCCGCTGCGCGAATCGCTGATCAGGGTGGACAGCAAGCTGAACGACGTCGAACGTGGGCGCGCCAGCGCTCAGGCGCAACTTTCCGAGCAACTGCGCTCGCTCACGCAGTCACAACAGGTCCTGCACGCAGAGACGGGCAAGCTGGCCCGCGCACTGCGATCGCCGAACACACGGGGCCAGTGGGGAGAGATCCAGTTGCGGCGGGTGCTCGAGAGCGCCGGCCTGATCGAAGGCACGCACTTCGATATGAAGGATTCCGCTCACACCGAGGACGGCCGGCTCACACCCGACGTCATCGTCAGGTTGCCCGGCGGCAAGAACGTCGTCGTCGACGCCAAGGTCGCGCTGTCCGCCTATCTCGACGCGATGGACTGCGACGAAGATTCACTGCGCGACGCGAAGCTGAGAGACCACGCGCGCCAGGTCAAGGACCACGTGAACCGTCTGGGCAACAAGTCCTACTGGGCGCACTTTCAGCCGGCGCCCGACATCGTCGTGATGTTCGTCCCCGGGGAATCGCTCCTGTCGACCGCCATGCAGCACGACACCGGGCTCCTGGAATTCAGCATGACCAAAGGGGTCATGCTGGCGAGCCCGCTGTCGCTCATCGCGCTTCTCCGCGCGATCTCGTACGGCTGGCAGCAGGAAACGGTCGCGAAGAACGCGCAGGAGATCAGCGAGCTGGGCCGAAACCTGTACGATCGCATCGCCAAGCTGGCCGAGCACTTCGAGAATGTGGGACGCAGCCTGGCGAAAGCCGTTCAGGCCTATAACGGCGCGGTCGGAACGCTCGAGACGCGCGTCCTGGTGACCGCGCGGCGGCTGAAAGACAAAGGCGTGACGGCATCGGAAGAATTCCGCGAGATCGAGACCATCGACCAGACCCCACGCCTGCTCGGCGCTCCGGAACTGGTGGGTCTGTTCGACGATGCCGCGCTGGATGCGGAGATCGTGCCCGCGGACCGCGAGGAGCCCGCCGTCGAGCCTATTTGACGTTGACGGTCATGGTGACCGTGGCGTTGATCTCGATGATCCCCGGCGTGATCGGCGGCGCCATGTTGGCCGCGGCCCCTTCCATCGCCATCTGCCGCATCATCGGCCTCGGGGGCTCCGGGGATCCTCCGCGGTGCTCCTCGACTCTCATCACGCGCACGATCTGAACCCCTGCCCCTGCTGCCGCGGCGTCAGCCCGTGCACGGGCATCACGCACCGCGAGCCGGAGGGCTTCGCGTTCTGCCGCTTCCCGGTCCCGCAAGCCGAATCTCAGCCCACCGACCGAGGTCGCACCCGAACCAACCACCGCGCCAAGAATGTCCCCGACCCTGGCAATCTCGTCGACGCGCACTTCGACGGAGTTCCTCGCAAGATAGCCCCGCAGAGTCTGCCTGCCGTTCGCGTAGTCGAACTCCGGCTGCAGTTCGTAGGATGTGGTGCGGATCGCGTCCGGAGCGAGGCTCATGCCCTTCAGCTTGTCCATCACGGCGTTCATCGCGGCCGTATTGACGCGCTGCGCCTCCTTTGGATCCTTCGAACGCGACTCTGCGACGATCGATACCCAGGCTCGATCCGGCGGCATTTTCACTTCTGCCCGACCTGTCGTCACGATCACCGGAAGATCGGTGGCATTCTGCGCGAGGACAGGCGCGGCGGAAGCCATCAGGCATACCGCAGCAATCAGATAAGAACGCATCGCTGACACCTCCCAAAAAGGCGACCTCCCGGTGGGAAGCGCCCATCGATTCGACGACCTCACTGCCCGCCAAGCCGGGCTATCTGACTGGACAGACGACGCGAAATCCAATGCCGTACGAGTATGTATCAGGCGCCAGGTCCACCGGGGGCTCCCCGTCCAGCCAACGTAAGATGTTTCAGGTACACTGCTCCACTTATGCGTTTCGCACCATTCGAGATGGAACGCTTCCAATCCCTCTGGGAGCATCAGGTGGCGTGGAACCTGTCGGAAAGCGGCGTCGAGCCGCTCCGGCTCGAAGAGCTCGCGACCACGCACGAGGACCGCGAGGCGTTGCTCCGCCAGCCGCTCGGGTATACACAGACCAACGGAACGCTCGAGCTCCGGCGCCACATCGCCACGCTCTACCCGGGGGCCTCACCTGAGCACGTGGAAGTCACCAACGGCGGCTCCGAAGCCAACTGCGTCACCCTGCTCCATCTCGTGCAGCCGGGCGACGAGGTCCTGGTCATGCTGCCCAACTACATGCAGGCCCCGGGGCTGCTGCAGTCCCTCGGGGCCCGCATCCTGCCCTGGCGCCTCGGTGTGAGGCCTGACGGCAGCCGGTGGGAGGCAGATCTCGCCGCTCTCGATGCCCTCGTCACCAGCCGGACGAAAGCCATCTTCATCTCCACTCCGAACAATCCGACCGGCAGCCGCCTGACCGCTGCGGAGCTCGATCACATCGGCGCTGTGGCCTCACGCGTGGGCGCCTGGGTTATCAGCGATGAGATCTATCGCGGCGCCGAGCTGGACGCCGTTGAGTCACCCACGATGTGGGGGCGTTCGGATCGTGTGCTGGTCACGGGCGGCCTCTCAAAGGCTTACGGCCTTCCCGGGCTTCGGATCGGATGGATCGCGGGTCCACCTCAGACGATCGAACAGCTCTGGGGGATCCACGACTACACGACGATCGCGCCGGGCGCGTTGAGCGACCGGCTCGCGCGTATCGCGCTGGCGCCGGCGGGCCGCGAGCGGCTGCTCGCGCGCACGCGCGGCATCGTTCGCGCGAACTATCCGCTGCTGCGATCCTGGCTCGAGAAGCGGAAGGGCTTCTCTCACGTCGCGCCGGAGGCCGGCGCGATCGCATTCATCAGGTACTCGCACGGGATCAACTCGACGGCGCTGGTGGACCGGTTGCGGATCGAGAAGAGCGTGCTGGTCGTGCCGGGCGATCATTTCGGCATGGACGGTTACCTGCGGATCGGTTTCGGCTCACATCCCGAACACCTGGCCGGTTCGCTGTCGCGGATCGGCGAGTTGATGGACGCCCTCCCGTAGATGCGCGCCGAGCTCGCGCTGATCGGCCGCGGCAACGTCGCCCGGCGGTTCGTCGAACTGATCGACCAGCGCGCGGCGCGGCTCGCGTCAGATCACCAGCTCACCTGCCGGATCGTCGGCACCGCCACCCGCACACACGGCGCGAACTACGCGGGCGAACCGTGCGCTGACGCGTTCGAGGTCATCGCTCGCCTCGGCCGCTCCCGCGCCGACCTGCGCATCGTGGTCGAAACCACTACGCTGGATGTGAGGAACGGTGAGCCGGCGATCGCGCATGTCCGCGCCGGGATCGATGCCGGCTGTCATGTGGTGACCGCCAACAAGGGACCCGTGGCGTTTGCTTATGCGGACCTCCGCGATGCGGCGGCGGCGGCCGGTGTCCGTTTCCTGTTCGAAGGGGCCGTCATGGACGGCATTCCGATCTTCAATCTCGTGCGCGAGACGCTGCCCGCGGTCGACATCGTCGGGTTCGAGGGTGTCGTCAACGCCACGACGAACCACATCATCACGGCGATGGAACTGGGCGAAACGTTTGAAGCCGCGCTCGCGCGTATGCAGGAGGAAGGCATCGCAGAAGCTGATCCCACCCTGGACGTGGACGGCTGGGACGCCGCGGCGAAGACGGCGGCGCTGGCCAACGTCCTGATGAACGCGCGAATCACGCCACTCGATGTCCGGCGCACGGGGCTCGGCGCCAGCACCGGCGAGTCGGCGCGTCGAGCACGGGCCAGTGGACGTCGACTGAAGCTCGTCGCATCCGCCCGCCGCGATGCGACCGGTGCCATGGTCTGCATCGTCGAGCCACGGGCGTTGCCGGCGGACGATCTGCTCGCCGGTCTCACGGGGAGCGCGAACGCCCTGATCCTCGAAACGGACCTCCTCAACAGGATCGCGATCTGCCAGCTGTCAGGCAGCCTGTCTCAGACGGCCTACGCGTTGATGTCGGACATCATCGCTATCTCGCGCGCCGACGGGTCGCGGTCATGAGCGGCCCCCTCGACGGAATCACGGTGCTCGACTTCACGCGCGTCCTGTCAGGCCCGTACTGCACGATGCAGCTGGCCGACATGGGTGCCAGGGTGATCAAGATCGAGCAACCCGGGAAAGGGGACGACACGCGCGCCTGGGGTCCGCCGTTCGTGAATGGCGAGAGCGCCTACTTCCTGAGCATCAACCGCAACAAGGAGAGCCTGACGCTCGATCTGAAGAGCCCCGAGGCGATGCGCGTGCTCGATCCTTTGCTCGCGCGGGCTGACGTGCTCGTTGAAAACTTCCGGCCGGGGACGATGCAGCGCCTTGGACTTGGACCAGAACCCCTGGCGGCACGCTTTCCCCGGCTCGTGTACTGCTCCATCTCTGGTTTCGGGCAGACCGGGCCACGGACGAACGAGGCGGGTTACGACGCGGTGGTGCAGGCTGAGGGCGGCCTCATGAGCATCACGGGTGACGAAGCGGGACAGCCGTTCCGCCTGGGCGTGGCCATCTCCGACATCGTCAGCGGCATGTTCGCGGCACAGGGGATTGCGTTTGCCCTGCTCGCCAGGGAGCGGAGCGGCACGGGGCAACTCGTCGACATCGGCATGCTGGACGCGACGGCGGCCCTGCTGACGTACCAGGCCGGCATTTATTTCGCGACGGGTCGCACACCGGGGCGATTGGGTAACCGGCATCCGACGATCGTTCCGTACGAAACCTTCGAAGCCTGCGATGGCGATTTCGTGATTGCGGTCGGCAACGACGAGCAGTGGCGGCGGTTCTGCGCAGCCGTGGACCTGGACGAGCTTGCATCGGATGCGCGCTTCGCGACCAACCGGGCCCGGGTCGCGAATTACGCAGCCCTGCGTCCGCTATTGGGCGAAAGACTGCGCACCGTGGCACGGGGTGATTGGGTTGCGAGACTGAGGTCTGCGGGCGTCCCGTGCGGCTCGGTCCGCGACGTCGCCGAAGTGCTGCAGGATCCGCATCTCGAGGCACGCGGCATGATCCAGGCTCTCGAGCATCCGGTCGCGGGCACGATGCGGGTGACAGGCGTCCCGATCAAACTTTCGGACACCCCGGGCAGCGTCCGTACGCCGCCGCCGACGCTCGGTCAGCATACGACGGCGATCCTCTCGAACGATGCGGGACTCGAGGCGGCCGAGATCGACCGGCTCCGCGAGGCCGGAGTGGTCTGAGGTCCAGGCCAGGCTAGCGGCCGGAAACGAACGGCACGATTTCAGTCAGAAGGAACGCCAGGACGTCTTCCTGGTTCAGTTCCGCGACGGCGGTCCGCTCGCGAACCGGCCGTTCAGACGAAATCATTCGGCGACCGCGTCCGCGGCTCGTTCGTCCGACCACCTCCGGTGGATCTTCCGACGTATCGAGCAGGACCTCGATGTAATCCTCGTTCGAGGCAGCCGAGGCGAGGCGAACCGATCCTGCGGGTGTGGCGACGTGGAACTGGTGACCCTCGGCGCTGAGCACATTGGCGAAGTGCTGAACGACCGGCACCGCGACGCTCGTGAGAAACGTCTCGTAATCTTGTCCGGCCGCATCGCTGCGCTCGCGCCTGGCCGAGGCGTTGTTCCGCGCCTGCTCGATCGCGGAACGGAGACGGCGCCGAAGCTCTGATGTCTCGATGGTCACGCGGTAGATCTTAATCGAAGGACCCGCGCTCAGGCACTCCTGCGGGCGACGTGAATAGCCATGAGTCCGCCCAGCACCGGGAGCCTCTTCACGTGACCGAAGCCCGCCGACCGCATGAGCTCCGCAACACCGGCCGCGCCGGGGTAGCGGCGGATCGACTCCGGGATGTAGCGGTATGTGTCGGGGTCCCGGTGCAGCAGCCAGCCAAGGGCGCTGCCGGTAACCGCGAGGTAGCCGAGGTAAGTCGCGCGGACGAACCGATTGGATGGCCGATTGAAGTCGAGGGAAACAAGGACGCCGCCCGGACGGAGCACGCGGTGGATTTCTGCGATCGCCTTCGTCAGGTCGGGAACGTTCCGGAGACCATAACCGGTGGTGACGATGTCGAACTGTCCGTCCGTGAACGGAACCGAGCACATATCCCCGACCAGGAACCCGCATCTCCCCGAACCCGCACCGGCCAGCGTGCCGGAATCCGTCGCGGGTCCGCGAAGTTTTGCCCTGGCCAACTCGATCATGCGAAATGTCACATCGAGACCGACGACGGCGGCGCTTCGGGTGGCGAGGGCGAAGGCGAGGTCCCCCGTGCCGCAAGCGAGGTCGAGGGCACGCTGGCCGCGCGTCGGCGCGGCAAGATCGACGACGCGTCTTTTCCATCGACGATCCAGACCGAATGACAACAGGACCGTGATCAGGTCGTAACGGTCAGCGATCGTGGAGAACAGGCGACGGACGTAACGCTGTTTGGTCTCAGGCGACGCGAACGCGTCGGTGAGGGGGACGGGCCGATCGGTCATTCGACGCGAATAACACCGCTCATGATCTTCGCGTGCGGAGTGCACTGATACGCCTGGCTACCCCGCTGCCTAGGAGCACGGAACGAGACCGCATCTTCCTCGCCGCGATCGTCGAGAATCTTCGTCGCAACCGTCCAGGCCTTGATGGCGAAATCGTGGCGCATGCCGGGATCTTCGTTTCGCAGACGGACGCGAACCTTCTCGCCCCGACGAACCGTGATCGCCGGGTTCGGCTCGGTCCCGCCGTCGACGTAGAACGCCATGCCACGCACGACAATGCGAATCTCCCGCACCGCGTAGGGGTCCGATGCTGCGATCATCGGCAGCAGCGATGCCGCCAGCGCGATGACCGCCATGATGCTGCCGGCCACGAGGGCCCTGTTCTTTGCCCGAATCGTCATACGATCAACATTCCCGTGAGATACATCACCGCGAACCCCCCGAGCAGCGCCAGTGCGATCGGGGCCTGGACGAGCCGCTCCGCCAGCGGACGGTCGCGCGCCATCTGACTGAGGATCTGCACGATCACCTGGACGATCGCGCCGACCCCGAGGCCCAGGAAGATGACGGCCGCAACCGGCGAGTAGACGAGACCACCGACCCATGCGCCCACAATTGTCGGAACCCCGCCGATGAGTCCCAGCTTCAACAGCCCCGGGATGCCGGGGTTTTCCTTCGCGATCGGAGAGATGATCGCCAGCCCCTCGGTGACGTTGTGCAATGTGAAACCAATGATCAACAGGGTGCCGAACGCCGCCTGTCCCAGCGCAAACGCCGCGCCGATCGCGAGGCCTTCACTGAAGTTGTGCAGGCCGATGCCGACCGCGATCATCAGCGCGAGGGTCCAGCCGGACGGGGGGCCCGCGGCGCGGATCGCCGCCTTACGTCGCGACAGCCAGCCCCCGACCAGCTCCAGCGCTGTGTAGGCTGCGGCCGCGCACAGGGCGAACAACGCGGTGCCGTGGAACGTTCCGGGCAACAGCCCTGAAGACTCCAGTCCTTCTTCGGTGCCATCGAGCACGAGGAACAGGAGCAACCCGATCGTAAATGCAAGGACGGCGTCGATCCCATTGCGCCCGAGGCCGCGGAGCACAGGAAACCAGAGTAAGCCGAGCGCAACCGGGATCACGCCGACGAAGAGACCGATAGCCGCGAAGATGAGCAGTTGCCTGCCGCCCGGTTCCGGTGTCCGCAGCGCGACCGGGATCTCGTAGGTGAACTTAGTGCCGGTCGACGACATCAGCTGGATGACGTGCGCTTCCCCGGCGACCCAGGGATACGGTATGGAAAGCGTCGTGGAGCGCAAGGGCCGCACCTCGGGACCCGGATCCGCCGTGAACTGCCAATACGCGTCATCCACGGTGACCTGAGCGATCCTCACCGCCTCTGGGCTCTCGTTGAGAACCGTGACGACGAATCCATCGGGTTGGAGCAGCACTCGGCGGATAGCCAGGTTTTCGGCCGGCGGCGCGGCTGGATCACGGAGCCGCTCCGCCGGGCTGAAGCGGACGATCAGCGAGACGACCCCCGCGAGCAGCACGAGCGGCAGGAGTATGGCCGTCCAGAGACGCGCGCGACTGATCGACGGCGCCGCCGGGGGAGCGCTGATGACGTCAGGTGTCACGACGCGACCCCACGGCTTCGAAAAGGCCCATCCATCCCAGCTCCGCGAACTCGCTCTGGTGCGCATGGAACATGAATTTGCCGGGATAGCGGAAGGTGGTCTCGAGAATCACGCGCTCACCCTGGCACAACATCACCGTGTCCGTGTGGTCATCGGCGGCCATGCGCGTCCCGGTGCGGAACACGTCGAAGAACATCCCGTGCAAGTGGAAGCTGTTGATCAGGTCGAACTCGGTAACGTTGATCAGATGAATCCGCACGAGCCGCCCAACCTCGACCCGGACGGGGTGGGCGACGTAGGCGTTGGCCAGCGAATTCACCGCGTAGACTTCGTTGTCGGAGTCGAAGTCGGTGTCGAAGCCGTTCATCATCATGATCAACTCGTCGGCTGCGGGCCGCGCAGCCTTCGGATCGACGATAAACACACCGTAGAGCCCCTTGTGGATGTGACGCTTCAAGGGGACGGCGTGGCAGTGGTACAGGTGCGTGCCGAACGGCTCGGCGTCGAACTCGTAGACGAACTTGCTACCCGGCATCACCTGGTGTTCCGGCATCGAGCCGTCCATGTCCGGATGGTGCCAGCCGTGGAAATGGATGGTGTGCGGGTGAGATCCCTGGTTCAGGAAATTGACCCGAACCCGGTCCCCCTCGGTCGCGCGGATCGTCGGACCCGGGACCTGGCCGTTGAAGGTCCAGGCCGGAAAGTACACGCCCGGTGCGATCTCGATTTCGCGATCGATTGCGACGATCTCGTACTCGCGAAACAGGGACCCGTCGGGCCGCTTCGTCTCGCGGTAATAGCGGGAACGAACGTCGGGAGCCAGATCGGAGAAGTTCCAGGCGCGAAGGTAGGTCGTCGGATCGAAACGGGTGAGGTCGGCAGCGCCGACGGGGCCCATCATGTGGGCCGCATGTTCCATCGCCGGGGTGGCCGCGTGCTCCTGCGCCGACGCCCGGCGCAGCGGGCCGAAGCGAAGCAGTCCCGCGGCGGCTGTGCCAAAGCCGGCCAGGCGGATCCACGAGCGGCGGGACAGGGGGTTCATTTGAAAGCCTCAATACAACATTTTGACACTTCAAAATAATATGTCGTATGCTTCGAAGTCAAGTGTTTGTGAAATGGGCGTAGTGAGATGCTGCCGTCATACACCGTCGAAAACTACCTGAAAGCGCTGCTGCAGGCCCAGATCGGCCTTCGATCCGAGGATCTTGTGCCCATGGGCCGGTTGGCCGCGGCTCTGGGCGTCGTTCCAGGAACCGCGACCACCATGGTGAAAACCCTGGCCGAATCCGGCCTCGTCCGTTATGAGCCGTACGTCGGCGTTCGGTTGACGCCGGCCGGCGAAAAGCTGGCCGCGATGGTCCTGCGTCGGCACCGGTTGATCGAACTGTTTCTGGTGAAAGTGATGGGCATGAGCTGGACGGAGGTACACGACGAAGCAGAACATCTCGAACACGCGGTGTCGGAACGGCTCATCGAACGGATCGACGAGATGCTCGGCCGTCCAGCGGTGGACCCGCACGGCGATCCGATCCCGGACCCCGAGGGCACGGTGGACCGGCGTGAGTACGACACCCTGCTCACCTGCCCGCTTCGCGCCCGGGTCGCAGTGAGCCGCGTGACCGATCAGGACACCAGCTTCCTGCGGTTCGTCGAGCGACATGACCTCAAGCCCGGAAGCGTCGTCGAAGTCGAGGAACGGGACGAAGCGGCCGACAGCGTGCGGCTCAGGAGCGAGAACGATCGCGAGATCACCATCGGAGCCCGGGCGGCGTCCAAGGTGCTCGTGCGCGCGATCCAGATCGCCGTTCTCTGCCTGCTGCTCCCTGTCGGCGCCGCCGCGCAGGTGCCCACGCCGCCTGCCTCGACGCCGCCAATCGGGGTGCCGCCGGACTCCAGCGCACCGTTCACGATTCTCGACAACTCGTTCCTGGTCGAGGAAGCGTTCAACCAGGAACGCGGCATCTTTCAGAACATCTTCGGATTCCACCGGGACAACGGTGCGTGGGCTTTCGCGTTCACGCAGGAATGGCCGTTCCACTCGCAGCAACACCAGCTCTCGTACACCCTGCCGTTCTCCGGCGTCGCCGGTCAGCGCGGGTTCGGGGACGTGATGCTCAACTACAGATATCAGGCGCTGACGGAGGACCCGGGATTACCCGCCTTCTCGCCCCGCCTGTCGCTCATCCTCCCGACGGGTGGCACGGACTTCACCTACAACTCGGTCGGCCTGCAAGGGAACCTGCCAGTCAGCAAGCAGCACGGCGATACGTATTTCCACGCCAATGCCGGTCTCACGTGGTACCCGCGCGCCGACGCACAACCGGGTATCAGCGGATCCGAGCGGGTCTCGCTCGTCACCCCGCACATCTCCGGCAGCGCCATCTACCGCCTTCGGCCGATGTTCAACCTCATGCTGGAAAGCGTGCTGCAATTCGAGCAGTTCGCGAATCCCGATGGAACGAAGGACCGGGACGCGATCTTCACGTTCTCCCCGGGTGCACGCGGCGGCTGGAATCTCGGCGATCAGCAGCTGATTCTCGGCGCGGCCTTCCCGGTCACGTGGGTGGAGTCGGACAGCAGTGCGGGGATTCTGCTCTATCTTTCGTATGAGCTGCCGTTCAGGCGGTAGGTACGGGTTGCCGAACCCAGAACCCCTTGAAACCACCTGGAACCATCTGGAATCATTTGAATTGAATTCTTAGTTCCTAGTTTTGAGGTTGGAGTGGGTCCCTGTACGACGCAAACGATGACGGGGTTTCCCACACGCGGATGTTGACGATGTTGATGCCGAGCTCCCGTCCCTTGTCGTAGATCAACTTGGCGATCCGCTCGACGGTCGGATTGCTGTCGAGGATGTAGGTCGGCTCCCCGAGGGCGCGCAGCGGCTCGACCAGCGGATCGTCGTGGCGCAGAATCATCTTGTGATCGAGCTCTCGATCGATCCATCCCTTCACGATCCGTTTGATGTCGCTGAAATCTGCCACCATGTTGCGGTTGTCGAGCGTGTCGGTGCTCACGTCCACTTCGACGACGGCGTTGTGGCCATGCGGATGTTTGCAGACGCCGTCGTAGTCGAGCAGGCGATGTCCATAGCAGAACTCGATGCGCTTGGTGACTAGATACATGGTGCGAAATATTCTTTCAGACTTCGTCCTTCGACGTTCGGGGTTTATTCGGTGACGTCACCGGTCGTGCTCTTCTCGGCCGGGCTCGACAGCGCGGTGCTGCTGGCCGACGCGGTACGGCGATTCGGGGGGGCACAACCCGTCTACGTCAGGGCTGGGCTTGCGTGGGAAGACACCGAACTGCGGGTCGCCGAGCGCTTCTTGGCCGTGATGCCGAAAGCGTCACGCATTCGACCCCTGGTCCAACTCGCCGTCGGCATGCGCGACGTGTATCCCGCCACGCACTGGGCCATCCGCGGCGAAGCGCCAGGGTTCGACACACCCGACGGCGACGTCTACCTCGAAGGGCGGAACATCGTTCTTCTGTCGAAGACCGCGGTGTTCGCGGCTCGCGCAGGCTTGACGACGATCCTGATCGGGCCTCTCGCCGGTAACCCGTTTCCCGATGCGAGCTCCCAGTTCTTCGATGCGATGACCCGGGCTCTGGCGCTCGGCCTCGGCACATCCATCGTCATCGAAGCCCCGTTCCTCGGGCTGCACAAGGCGGACGTGATCAAGCTGGGGACGTCGCTGGGCGTGCCGCTGGGGTTGACGCTCTCGTGCATGCAGCCGGTGCAGGAACAGCACTGCGGCAGATGCAGCAAGTGTCGCGAACGGCGCGATGCGTTTCGCGCGGCAGGCTTCGACGATCCCGCGCCCGACGCTGGAATTCCGGTCCGCTAGTTCAGCTTCAGACGGATCGCGCCATCGCCGGTGCGCACGCGCAACAACTTGCCTCCGGTGCCGATCTTTCCGCGCAACGTGCGCTTCGGCTTCTCTTCATCCGCATTCTCGATATCAAGGTCGTTGCGAATGGTGCCGTCACCGGTGTGGGCATCGATTTCGGCGCCGAAGCCTGACGGCAGATACAGAGACACCCCGCCGTCGCCGGTCGTGATCTCCCACGGCTCCGTCATCGTCGATCCTGGAGCCGCGCGGTAGACCACCGAACCATCTCCCGTGTGCAGCTTGAGTGCGCCGAGGCTGCCTGAGACGTTGACGCTGCCGTCACCGGTGTCGACAGTCAATTTCCCGTCGGCGCCGTCGACGGTGATTGAACCGTCTCCGGTATCGAACGTCAGCTCCCCAGAGACTTCGGAGGCCCGGATGCTGCCATCGCCGGTCCGCAGGTCGATCTGGCCGCTGACCCGGTCTATTCGTATCGAGCCGTCGCCGCTGCGAGCGCGGACGTTGGTGTCGCGGGGAACGTTCACGATGAGCCTGGCGTTGGCGGTGCGGTGCAACCCGATGCCGCTGAACGATTCGCTCCTCGGCTGCTTGACTTCGAGCTCGATGACGTTCCCCTTCTGCTGGGACGTGATTTCCAGCCCCTCGAGGGCACTCTTCGTAGGCCCGCGCTTCTCGATCTCTATGACGATCTCGGGTTTGTCCCAGGATCGAATCTCGATCGAGCCGTCGAAGGTCGCCACCCGGACATCTGCCCTGCCGTCGACCGTGAACCGCTTCTCGTCTCGAGCGATCTCACTGTGGGAATCCACGGTGACGCTGCATCCGGACAGGAGCCCCAACCCCAGCGCGATGGTAGAAGCCGAATTCGAGAATTTCATACGTTGATAGACGGCTTGGCGCTCTAAGGCGTTCCGGCCAGCGCCATAGACGGGGACGAATCAGGCCCGGATGCCGGAAATGTAAGTTCCCACGACGTTCAGATCCGGGTCGAGCACAACCAGGTCTGCGAACGCGCCCGGGGCGATGACTCCCGACTCCTTCAGGCCGAGCTCGCGGGCGGCAGTGCTTGCGCACATTTGCGCGGCTTCGACCAGGCTGAACCCCATGGTTCTCACCAGGATCCGGAACGCGGCGTCCATCGTCAGGACACTTCCCGCCAGCGTGCCATCGTCGAGATAGGCCGCGTCGCCCAGCGTCAGGGTGCGCCCGCCGAGCGTCGCGCGACCGCCGCGTAAGAGCCCGGATCCGGCGGTACCGTCGGTGATCGCCATGATCTTCGACGCCCCCTTCGCTGCGACGGCGGCTCGCACGGCGGCAGGGTGCACATGAACGCCGTCACAGACGATCTCCGCAGCGACATCGGGGCTCTCGAGCACGGCGCCCGCGAGGCCGGGTGCCCGGTGATCGAGCGGCGTCATGCGGTTGAACAGGTGCGTCGCGTGCCGCGCGCCCGCAAGGATCCCGGCACGGGCTTGTTCGTAGGTGGCGCCGGAGTGCCCGAGCGACACCCGATGACCCTGGCGCACCAGCTGCGGAATGAGCTCGAGCACGCCGGCAACCTCCGGCGCCACCGTGATGATCCCGACGTCTGGCCGTGCGGCGGCGATCTCGTCGAGGATGTCCCGCCCGGAGAACTCGCCGTCGGGTAGGTCGTGCGGCGTGCGGATGCAGGCCTGCGGCTGGGCTCCGCGGAACGCCGGATTGATGAAGTTGCTCTCGAGGTGTGCTGGCAGGACGCGTGACGACGTCGGAATCGCCGTCTGGCGAGCCCTTCGGATTCCGCGCAGCATCTCAGCCAGGTCCCGCGGCGGGCAAGCCACGGAGGTCGGACAGAACGCCGTGACCCCGAAGCGGGGTAGGGCCGCCGCCATGCGGGCGATTGCGTCAGCACCGTCCAGCGAGTCCGTGCCTGCCACGCCATGCACGTGGACGTCGATGAACCCGGGGACGATGTAATGACCGGCGAGCTCGCGTCCACTTGACGATGCCGCGTCCGAGATGTCGAGGATGCGCCCCCCGTCGAAGTCGATTTGGCCCTCGGCGAGGAGACGGTCCGGGAGAACGATGGTTGCGCCAGTCAGACGCGTCATATGCCTGACGTCACCGGCGCCGCCCGGTCGTCAACATCGAAGGGGACCGGGGTCCCATCGGATTTTGCGGCCTTCGAGGGGCAAACGGAGCGAACCTGCTGACCGGAACAGTTCGCGGTCCGCCAGTGCGAGCAGCCGGCACAATCGCCGCTCGTCGGGGGCTGAAAAGACAATGACGCCGGCCCCCTCCGCGGGTGGGAACCGCCGGTCGTCCTCGTAGTCGCGATCGAGCGTCAAGAGAGTGCGGTGGAGCTGCCGCGCCAGGCGAAAGTGCTCGAGATCCCGCGCACGCCGCAGCTCCTGGTGTTCGATCACGAACAACACATCCCAGCCGAGCCGCGTCCGCATGAATCCCACCACCCCATTAGGGATGTTCGCGTCCGCGTAGACGCGTGGTCGGGTGGATTCAGCCGCAAGCGGCGCCAGTTCAGAAGCCAGCGTACCCATCACCCCTCAAACCGTTCGAGCCGCCAATACGTCGCACATCGCACATCGCACATCGCACGTGATTATCGATGCCGATCGATCTTCGCCGGCTCGTCGGTGATCGGCTTTTCCTCACCGGCTGCCTTGGCCTGCCGCACCAGGTCGGCAACGAGCGCATCGCGTTTGTGGACCAGGTCTTTACGCGCCCTTCGATTGTTCGGCGAGCCGACGGCGTACTCGCAGAAAAGCGGGAATGCGATCGTGGAATCCACGTACGCCACAACGGTATCCGGGAGGACGCCGGGATTGACCTTGCCCCAGCTCACCGCCTCGGCGGGCGTCGCTCCCGAGAGGCCGCCCCACACGACCTGGTCGGTGGTGAACTGTATGAAGTAGTCGTTACCGCCCTTGGGGATTCCATAGACTTCCCACAGTGTCGGCTGCCCCTGGAGGTAGAAGTTCTTCGGCGAGCCGCCGCCGAGGATGATGCACCCGTTCTTTTTCGCGGCCAGGATGATCGCGCACACCTCGTTGACGTCCTTGTTCGGATCGATCATCAGAGTGCCGCCGTTCATCAATTCGTGGTACGCGATGTTCATGCCGATCGAACTGTCGCCGGGCGACGAGGTGTAGAGCGGCACCCCCGCCTTCGCCGCATGGGCGACGACCGAGTACTCCGCGCAGCCGGGGTTCTTCTCGAGCAGGTCGAGCCCGAGCCGATAGTGGAACTCGGCGGTCGACATCGCCCCGGAAATCTTCGAGCGGACGAGAAAGTCCCGGATGTAGGCATCGGTCTCGAGCAGCACGGTCGCCGGAAAGAGCACGTCGTAAATCCGGATGATCCCCTGCTCGTAGAGCTCGACGTCATCGAGAAACGGCGAGCCGCGGTGCAACGAGAAGTTCAAGGCATAGTGAAGGTCGTGATAGAGGTTCGCGCCGGTGCTGATGACGAAGTCCACCAGACCCCGATCCATCATCTCGATCGCGCATCCGCCGAGACCCGCAGGGGTCAATGCTCCGGCGATCGTGAGCCCGATGGTCGTCTCGCTCTCGGGCGCGAGCATCTTCTCGCTGTATATGTGGCACGCCTCCGACAGCCGGCCGGCGTTGAACGCCTGGAACCCATTGTCGATGAGGTGACGCACCTCCGCGCCGCCGCGCGGCCGGTAGTACTTGATGACTTTTCCGCTGAGATAATTACCGGCGCCGTGGCCCGGCGCGCCGGGTGCTCGGTGGGGCACTGAGGAACCTCCGAATTGAAGCATAGCAAGGTTCCGAGGTTCCGCACCCAGCACCGAGCATTGAACACCGAGCACCAGGAAAACTTGACAGCGTGCCGCCTCCGGAGCGAAGGTAAGCGCACCTTTCAACCCCATTGGCGGAATCACAACATGCAGGAGACGGGTCTTGCGCAGGGCGACATCACGCTGTGGTGGATCGCGGCTGCGGTTTTGGTCGTCGTGGCGCTGGTGCTCGTGTTCTTCTGGTTCAAGGGCCGGCACATGCCGGGTGAGCATGTGTTCCGCGCGAGCCGGCTCAGTCGCGGCAACTGGCTTCTCCCGACCCAGGTGAGCGTGACGCCCTCGAGCGTGCTGCACTACACGCCTGAAGTCCTCGGCGGTCGGGAACACTCGATCCACATCAACCACATCTCTTCGGTGCTGATCGACCGTAACCTGTTCTTTTCCGACATCATGATCGAAACGTCGGGCGGCGCGAGCCCGGTGCGCTGCCACGGGCACAAGAAATCTGACGCGATCGCCATGAAGGGGCTGATCGAGCGCTTCCAATCCGAGTACTACCGCCGGCAGCCGGAGTCTCCTGAGAGAAGCGGACAAGCGTGATCACCGGCACCACTCCCTTGCAACCGCTCGAGCAGGTTGACGATATAGAAGGGCGCTTTCAGACGCTGGTCCAGTCGCCGTTGCGCGCCGGACTTCTGCGCTTCCTGGCGCTGCAGCGAGGGCAGGCGTTCGACGTTGCCGCGCTGATGCAGACATTCGCCCGAATGCGACTGGACGTCGAGAACTGCCTCGGCGAGCTGGTCGCGTTCGGCGCCGTGGAGAAGGATTCCGCAGGGGAACGCACCCACTACCGCTTCAGACAGATGGACCACGAGCCGGTCCGCTCGATGGTCGACGAGTTTCTGCAGCGCCGGGCCCCGGTCAGTCACGAAGATCGCTCGCCGGCCGTGCAACGGTTTCGAGAGCTGATCGGCACCGATGACAAGATGCTGGTGGTTTTCGAATGGATCAGAACGGCCGCCAAGAGCGATATCTCGGTCCTGATCCTCGGCCCTACCGGTTCCGGCAAGGAGCTCGTGGCGCGGATGATCCACGAACTGAGCCGCCGCACGCCCCATCGGTTGCAGACCGTGAATTGCGCGGCGCTGCCCGACAGCCTCTTCGAGTCAGAGCTCTTCGGCTACGAGAAGGGCGCGTTCACCGGCGCGACGGAGCGAAAGCTCGGACGGGTGGAGCTCGCGAACCGCGGCACCCTGTTCCTCGACGAGATCGGTGACCTCGCGCTGCTGGCGCAGGCGAAGCTCCTGCGCGCGCTCGAGGAGAGGCGGATCGAACGACTCGGCGGCAACGAAACGATCGAGGTCGACTTCCGTCTCGTGTCGGCGACCAACCAGCCACTCGATCTCCTCGTGCGTGAAGGGCGATTCAGAGAGGACCTGTACTACCGGATCAACGCGTTCTCTATCCGCCTGCCTTCGCTGCGTGAGCGTGCCGAGGACATTCCGACTCTGGCCCGGCGAGCGCTGGCCAGGAATTGCGAGGCCAATCATCTCGCGCCCGACGCAAAGGTCCTGTCGAAAGATGCGCTCGACCTGCTGTGCCGCTATCACTGGCCGGGCAACATCCGGGAGCTCGAGAGCACGCTGTCCCGAGCGGCGCTCTCGTCGCCAGGGCGAACCATCCGGCCGGCCGACATCGAACTGCTGCACCCGCGCGAGTCGGTGCCCTCGCAGGCGGGAGGCCGGCTCGAGTCTCTGGCCGAAGCGGAACGCGCTCACATCACCCGGGTGCTGGAGGCCGTGCGCTGGAACAAGAAGCAGGCGGCGCAGGTCCTGGAGATCAGCCGGGGAACGCTCTATCGTAAGATTCTCGAGTACGGACTCGCGTCGACCGTGCGCTGAGTGCGCTGGCGGGGTTGCACGACGGTGTTCTGAAACGGCACATAATGGGCCGTCGACCGGGTCGGCAACCGACGTACCTTTCTTGCGGTAAGCCTAACAACCTCAGAGAGATAGGCGTTACACTCACCCGACCGCCGCACCAGGCAGTTCGTTTGCAGTCCCAGCGTCTTCTAACGCATTCAGTACGACCGTGCAAAGCCATCGACGCTTCAGCCTGTTGATCGTCGCCACCGTTCTGGCGCTGCCCGCAATGGCCGCCGCCGGCAGCGGGACGCTTGACGCGACGCTCTCGGCGCGAGCGCGGTCGCCGCGCGGGAGCTCGCGCGTCATCATCACGACCATCGACGGGGCGCCAGCCGACCGGGCCATCAAGGCTGCAGGGGGGACTCAGGGCCGATTCCTGCGCACCCTTGGCGGCCAGGTCGCGCTCGTGCCGGATGCTTCCCTTCATCTGCTGGCGTCAGACCCGGGGATCCGGAGCGTCGCGCTCGACCGGCCGGTGACCGGCACGCTGGAGCGCACGGCAGCCGCCGTGGGCGCCACGTGGGTACGCGAGGATCTCGGGCTGGACGGGACGGGCATTGGCGTCGCGATCGTCGATTCGGGCGTGACCAACTGGCACGATGATCTCGGATCCCGCGCGGTAATTCATTTCGTCGATTTCGTCACCAGCCTCATGGTGCCGCACGATGACTACGGGCACGGCACCCATGTCGCCGGCATCATCGCGGGCAACGGCTACGACTCGGGTGGAGCTCGCCGCGGGATAGCGCCGGGGGCGCGGCTGATCGTTCTGAAAGTACTCGATGAATCGGGGGACGGGCACATCAGCAATGTCATCGCGGCCATGGACTATGCCGTCGAACATCGCGCGCAATTCAATATCCGCGTCCTGAACCTGTCGGTCGCGGCCGGCGTCTACGAGTCCTACACCACGGACCCGCTCACGCTGGCGGCCAGGCGTGCCGTCGATGCCGGGATCGTGGTGGTCACGGCGGCCGGGAATCTCGGACGCTCCGCGAAGGGGACCGTCCAGTATGGAGGGATCACCTCACCCGGCAACGCGCCGTGGGTGTTGACCGTCGGCGCCACCAACCACCAGAAGACCGCGGCGCGCCAGGACGATACCGTCGCCTCCTTCAGCTCGCGTGGCCCCACCCACATCGACCGTGCGATGAAGCCGGACGTGGTGGCTCCCGGAGTGGCGATCGAGTCGCTGGCCGATGCCAGCAGCTCGATCTACCAGGTGAACCCGGATGCCCGGTTGCGAGGCACGATCGACACCGCGACCGCGCCCTATATCAGGCTGACCGGCACCAGCATGGCGGCGCCGGTCGTGGCCGGAACCATCGCGCTGATGCTCGAAGCGAATCCTGAGCTGACGCCGAACCTGGTCAAGGCAGTCCTGCACTACACGGCCGAGCGGCGCGCGCGGTATGAACTGGCCACGCAGGGCGCCGGGTTCCTCAATGCCCGCGGGGCCGTGCAATTGGCGCTCGCGCTGGCCGGAGAGCCGGACGGCGTGGATCCTACCCGCTGGAGCCGTCAGATCCTCTGGGGCGACCGGCGTGTCCGGGGAGGGGTCATCACCGCGGCGGCAAACGCCTGGCGGCCCGGCGTCGTGTGGGGCGCGTCCACCACTCCGGACGGGAAGCCGGTCGTGTGGGGAGTCACCGCGGACGCCGACACGCCGTGGGGCGCTCCAGATGATGAGGCGGGCGTCAGCGCGGACAACTACGAGGATGCCGGAGACGGATTGTGGGCCGACCAGACCCGTGGCAGCGTCATGGCCTCGGGCGTACCGGCCGCCGCCCCGTGGGTGTCACGCACGATCCTCGCCCTCATGCCAGGCGACCGTCGCCGGCTGAAGCCCGGCCTCGGCGGGGTTCGCTGAGCCGATGACATCGCTTCCGCTCGCGGGCAGGCTGCTCGTCTGCGCGGTCATCGGGGTGGGTGCGGGCCTGCTCGCCACCGCGCTCGCGCTTCGCAGCGGCCAGCCGCTGGATTTCCTGTGGAGCGCACCCGGCTATCTGGTCGGCGCGGCCGTCGCGGGGACGGTCGTGCTGGTGCAGCAGTTTTCGTCGCAATCGCTGATACCGCTCGGCATCGTGCCCCTGTATCTGACCTACCGCGGCTACCGGAGCTACATGGGCCGGATCGAAGACGAGCAGGTGCAGGTGAAAGAGATCGCCGACCTGAATTTCGCGACCATCGAGGCGCTCGCCCTGGCGATCGATGCCAAGGACCAGACGTCCCAGGCGCACATTCGCCGGGTTCAGCTGTACGCCACGGCGCTCGCGCGCAAGCTCGGAATGTCCGCGAACCACATCCAGGGGGTCAAGACCGCTGCCCTGCTGCACGACATCGGGAAACTTGCGGTTCCGGAGCACATCCTCTCGAAGCCGGGACCGTTGACCTCCGAAGAGTTCCACAAGATCCGCGCGCACCCGAAGATCGGCGCCGACATCATCAGCGCGGTGCCGTTCCCGTATCCGGTCGCGCCGTTGATCTTGAGCCATCACGAGCGGTGGGATGGCCAGGGTTATCCGTCAGGGCTGAAGGGAGAAGAGATCCCGCTCGGGGCGCGCATCCTGACGGTGGTCGACTGCTTCGATGCCCTCACTTCCGAGCGTCCATACCACAGGGCCATGCCCTACGACGCCGCCCTCGCACTGCTGCGTCAGGAATCCGGCAAAGCGCTCGACCCGTCGGTCGTCGACGCTTTTCTCGCGCTTCTCCCTGGCGTCTACGACGAGGCCGCACGCCTCGACCAGTTCATCAAGCAGCCGATGGTGAGTGCGGAAACGTTGTTGATGCGGCTGGCGCCGGAACCAGCGAAGAAGAACGTGTTCGATGACATCGCGCTCGCGCACCGGGAAATCTACGCGCTCTACGAGATCGCACAGGCGATGGGCACGAGCCTCGGGCTCGCCGACACGATGGCGCTGATTTCGGCGAAGCTGATGAACCTCGTGCCGTTCTCATGCTCGGCGCTCTTTCTCTACGACGAAGACACCGACTCGCTTCGCTGTCACTACGCGGCGGGGGTTGACGCCGAGCTGATTCAGCAGATCGCGGTGCGAAGCGGCGACGGCCTGACGGGCTGGGTCGCCCGGAACCGACGCGCGATCGTCAATGCACGGCCAAGCGCCGATCTCGAAGCATCGGGCCTGGGGTCGGTGAGCATGACCCTGCAATCGGCGCTGGTCTGCCCCCTGCTGTCGAAGGACAAATTCATCGGTGCCCTGGCGGTCTACCACCTCGATGCCGCGTTCTACCGCGACGATCACCGCCGGCTGCTCGACCGGGTGTCGGAACAGGCGGCCACGGTCATCCGGAACTCGATCGAGTTCGAGCGCACCAGGCAGGACTCGCTGACTGATTCTTTGACCGGGCTTCCGAACACGCGGAACCTGTTCGTGCACCTGACGCGTGAGCTCGCCCGTGCCGAGCGCCTGAAGGGTGAAGTGTCCCTGATGGTGATGGACCTCGATCGCTTCAAAGAGATCAACGATACCCACGGCCATCACGTGGGCGACCGGGCGCTACGCGAGATCGCGCGCGTGCTGCGAAACGCGATCCGGCCCTACGACATGTGCGTCCGCTACGCGGGGGACGAGTTCATCGTCGTTCTCTCGGGATGCGGGGCCGCCGAGGCCGAGCACAAGCGCCAGGAGCTCCAGGAGGCCATTGCGAACGTGTTGTTCGAGGCGAGGCCGGGGCGACGGGTGCCGCTCGGGATCAGCGTGGGTGCCGCCGTCTTTCCACAGGACGGCGAATCCTACGAATCGCTCCTCGCCGCCGCCGACAGCCGGATGTACCAGGACAAGGCCAGCCGCAAGCGACAAGGCCTCCGCCCGGTGATGCGGGACTCGGAGCCGGCGCCTCGACCCGCCTCAGCCGAGCTGACCGACAAGGAATTGAACAGGGCGGGGAAGTAAGGGAGCAATGACTTCATACTTACTTCAGCGTTCAGCATTCACCATTCAGCATTGCCAGTCTCTTCCATCGTTTCCGTCCGGCGCGCCACACCATCCACCCGCATCGTCCGCGTACACGTCGACGTGGAGGGCTTCTCCTACCGTGCCGGGCAGGTTGCCGAGATCGGGCCTGCGGGCGCACAGACCACCGTCCCGTTCTCGATCGCGTCTGCCCCGGAAGACACGGCACAGGACGGAGTCGTCGAGTTCCTGGTGAAGGTGGACGCGCTCGGGCGGTGGGGGGATTACTTCGCGGCGCCGCGGCGCGGGCAGGCACTTGACCTCAAGGGCCCGCTGGGCCGGTTCGTCTTTCCCGACGTGTGCGCGGAGCGCCAGTTTCTCTTCATTGCCGGGGGCACGGGCATCGCACCGCTTCGCGCCATGATCCGTCACGCCAGGGCAACCGTGCCGGGAACATTCCGACTGCTCTACAGCGCACGCACGCCGCTCGACTTCGCCTACCGGCGGGAGCTGTGCGGGATGGCCCGCCGCAGCGAGATCGGGCTTACGCTGACGGCCACCCGGGACGTCACCGAGAAATGGAAAGGGGAGCGGGGCCGGATCACCAAGGCGCAGCTGGCGGCGCTGGTCGATGATCCGGCAACCCTCTGCTTCGTTTGCGGCCCAGCCGCCATGGTCGACGAAGTTCCGCGAATGCTCCAGGACCTCGGGATTGACAGATCGCGGGTCCGACTGGAGGAATGGTGAAGCGGCTAAGCCGCCGGCTGGTAATCAGGGCTCGATGGTGAGCGTGGACTTGACCTGGGAAACACCCTTGATCGACTTCGCGAGTGCGATCGCCTTGGTCTCTTCGTCCTTGCTCTTCACGCGGCCTGAGAGCGTGACCAGACCCTTGAACGTATCGACGTCGATCCGCATTGCGCCGACGACTGGATCGTTCACAAACGCGGTCTTGATGCGGGTGGTGATCGTCGCATCGTCAATCGTTTCGCCGACGGTCTTGCCGCAGGCGCCGAGCAGCGGCAACGCGAGAATCATCGCGAGCAGCAACGCGGTCAATTTGTTTTTCTTCATCTTGGCCTCCTGACCGAAAGCTGCAAGCTACATGCCCGTCGCGTGAAATCCGCCATCGACCATGAGGACTTCCGCGGTGACCGCTCGACCTGCGGGACCGAGCAGGAACACCGCCGCGTCCGCCACCTCGGCTGTCTCAATGGTCCGCCGCAACGGCGCGCGATCGCGGTAGTGCTGCAGAATCCCGGAGAACCCGGAAATGCCCGACGCGGCCAGGGTCTTGATGGGCCCGGCGGAGATCGCGTTGACCCGGATGTTGCGCGGACCGAGATCCGCAGCCAGGTAGCGCACGGTCGCCTCGAGCGCTGCCTTCGCGACCCCCATTACGTTGTAATTCTGGAAAACCCGTTGGCTGCCGAGGTAGGTGAGCGTGACGATGCTGCCGCCGCCCCGCTTCTCCATCATCGGCGCGGCACCCCGAGCGAGGGCGATCAAGGAATAGGCGCTGATGTCGAGTGACAATCTGAATCCCTCGCGCGTGGTCTCCACGAAGGGGGCGGACAACTCTTCGCGGGGCGCGAACGCCGCGCCATGCACGACGAAATCAAGCCCGCCGAAGCCACGTTCGATCGCCTCGAACACACGTGCGATCTGCCCGTCGTCGGTGACATCGAGCGGCAGGAGCAGGGGGTCCTGCAGTGAAGCGCACAGCTCGCGGACGTTTTCCTCGAGCCGCTCCCCCTGGTAGGTGACCGCCAGTCGTGCGCCCCTCGCCGCGAGCGCCTGCGCGATCGCCCACGCGATCGAACGCTTGTTGGCAACCCCGACGATCAGACCTGTCTTGCCTGTGAAGTCGTTCATAAAAGCTCTCAGTTGTCAGCTATCAGCCTTCAGCGGGAGAAAGGGCAGCTTGGTTA
>JACDBQ010000384.1 GCA_013694845.1 Acidobacteriota bacterium | reverse complement strand
ACGCCAGCCAGATCGGGTTCTGGTCCGCGAGGCGGAAGCTGCCAACCTTGTCGACCGTCGTCACCGTGCCGTCGCCGAGCGACATGATGCCGAGCCCGGTGCGTGGCTCGGTTCGCCGCTGCTGGTTGCCCTGGCCTCGGCCCGCCGCACCGCCCTGGCGTCCACCGGACGCAGCGGCCGGGGGCTCAGCGGCGCCGGGCGCCGCAGCGCCCGCTCCCGGTGTCTCGCCCCCTTCGGCGCCGCGTCCACGGTTCTGCAGGCGCTCGCGTTCTTCGTCGGCCTTCAGCTGCGCGATCGTGAAGATGACGAACTTCCCGTCCGGCGTGAATTGCGCGCCGGTGCCGCGCGGATGCTTGTATTCCTGCGACGTCTTCAGATTTCGGACGAGCAACTCGCCATCTTCGGCCTGCGATGTGACCGAGTAGACCAGCCACTGACCATCATCCGACAGGCGGGTGCCGCCGATCGACCTCCAGGAGTCGACGGCCTCATACGTGAGGGGACGCTTCCCGGCTGCGGACTGGGACTGTGCGTCCACGGCCCACTGCATGACGAGCAGCGATCCGACCAGCAGGGCCAGCGAGCGCCCGTGCAGGCGTGTTTTCATGTGAGTCTCCGTTTTTCCAGCTTCCAACTGGGTGCTGTAAGTTACCAGATTCGCACTCGTTTTTCGGGAGCTCGATACAACTTATCGCCGGGCTGGACGTTGAACGCCTGATAGAACGCATCCAGATTGACCACGGCACCGTTCGCTCGGTACTCAGGCGGCGCGTGCTGATTCAGGAAGAGCGTCTGTCTGAGGTACTCATCGCGGGTCTTGCCGCGCCACACCTCGGCCCAACGCAGCAGCAGGCGTTGTTCGCCGGAGAATCCGTCGATGACCGGCGCTGTTTTTCCACGTAACGAGAGCCGGTACGCTCTGACGGCAACCGCCAGCCCGCCAAGGTCACCGATATTCTCGCCCAGTGTCAGCTCGCCATCCACGAAGTGACCGGAGAGGGGGGAGTATCCATTGAACTGCTGGACGAGCGTGCGGGTGGGGACCTGGAACTGTTCCTCGTCCTTCGATGTCCACCATTCTTCCGCGCGACCATAGGCGTTGAAGCGCC
Organism: Acidobacteriota bacterium; assembly: GCA_013694845.1. GTDB lineage: Bacteria > Acidobacteriota > Vicinamibacteria > Vicinamibacterales > 2-12-FULL-66-21 > JACDCA01. The sequence goes on along the minus strand of JACDBQ010000384.1, from coordinate 1,332 downwards.
GCCCGCGCTGATCGAAGGCGTGTCCGATTTCGTGGCCGATCATCGCGCCGATGCCGCCGTAATTGACCGCGTCTTCGGCGGTTGGATCGAACATCGGCGGCTGAAGCATCGCGGCCGGCAGGATGATCTCGTTGCGCGACGGCGTGTAGTGCGCATTTACGGTCTGCGGTGTCATCAACCACTACCGCGGTTCGAACCGGCGGCGCAGTCGGCTTACTTGGTAATCGTTTTCGAATTTCTGCGCGCGCTGGGCATTGCCGAGCAGATCGTCGGTGCGGATGTGCAACCGGGTGTAGGTGCGCCATTGCTCCGGGTAGCCCACGCCCGCCCGCAGTGCCGACGCGCCAAAGGGACCGCCGGCACCCATCGCGGAGAGTCGACCGGTCTCGCGGGCAAAGGCGGTCGGCGAGTCGATCGCCTCGATCCGATCGAGCTCCTCCTGGATGGGCGCGGCGCCCAGCGCCTCGATCCGGTCCTCGTTCATCATGCTGGCGTAGAGATCGCGGATCTGGCCTTCGGCTCCTCCGTGGCCATCGAGCTTTTCGATGATGCGTCGAACGTCGAGCTCGGCGCGGTCGGCAAGCTCGGCGAAGGTCCCGCAGGTCACGCGATCGGCCGGGATGCTTGCGGTGTCGAGTCAGCGACCGTTGACGAATCGGTACAGGTCTTCCTGTGGTCTCACCGATGTGTCGAAACCCGACGGATCGAGCCCCGACCTCAGGTCCGGTTGCGGCGCGGCAGCAGCGCCGCAACCGACGATCGCCAGGAACGCCAGGAACGCCAGGAACGCCGGAACCGGTGCGCCGTGTCGGCCGTTGGCGGCCATGATGACCCTCCGAGTCAGACTACCGGCCGTACTTCGTCAGGACGGACCTCAACTCCGGGATAGGCAGCGCGCGGATGGTCCGGCCTCCGCTGGTCGTGTCGTCAGCCTTCAGCAGCGAGTTGTAAATCGCTTCTTCAGTAGCGTCGAGCGTTGCCTCGAACAGGCCGGAGACACTGTCGGTCGGCAGCAGCATCCGCGTCTGCGGCGTCGTGCCATCGCCGACCCGCAGCGCCGGATGGGTCGAGAACGCGATCGCGAAGTCACCGCTTCCGTTCGAGTAGGTCGAGCCCGTGCGCGCCATAGCGAAGATCGCCCGCGCGGCGAGCCGCCCAAGATCACGCGCATCGAGCGGTGCGTCGGTCGCGACCACGATCATGCAGGAGCCGTCCACGTTCGACGTGCGACGTGCGACGGCCGACGTGCGACGTGCGGGGTGCGACGGCTGACGTGCGACGTGCGACGGCTGACGTGCGACGTGCGACGTGCGACGTGCGATGGACGGGGGG
>JACDBQ010000361.1 GCA_013694845.1 Acidobacteriota bacterium | reverse complement strand
TGAGTATGGTCGCGCACAGCACGCCCTCGTTCGTGCTCGACGTTAGGCCTGAGACGCGCGTCCTGAGTTTCACTGCGATCGTCTCGTTGGGGACGGTGTTCTTGTTCGGACTAGCGCCAGCCTTTCGAGCAACTGGCATTCCCTCAGCGTCGCTCATCGCGGATGTTCGGTCTTCACAGTCCGGGCTGGGCTGGAACAGGATATTGGTGACCGGTCAGCTCGCGCTCTCACTCGTTCTGGTTTTCGCGGCCGGCCTCTTCGTCCGAACGGTCGAGAAGGCATCGGCAGAGAACGGCGGATTCAACCGACAGAACGTGTTGACGTTTTCCACCGATCCGTCGCTTCTGCGGTACGACCCGATGAAAACCGCGGCGCTTCACGCAGCCATTCTCGATGCGCTGAAGACGATTCCGGGCGTCGATGTTGCGAGCGTGGGTTTGGCCAGACCCGTCAATCCTCAGGCCTACTACGTGAGCGGATTCGGCTTCGTAGGTGGGCGCGTCTTGCAGCCGAACGAGCGCGTTCGGCTCGCATGGAACGCCGTCTCGGAAGACTACTTCAGGACGCTTGAGATTCCCATTCTCGTCGGTCGGTCATTCAGGGCCGACGATAGTTGGAGTTCGCCACGCGTCGCCATCGTGAATGAGACGCTCGCACGACAGCTGTTTCCTGGCCAGAATCCCATCGGCGGCTCGATCGGACGAAACGCGCAGGAGCGAACGGAAATCGTTGGAGTCGCCAGAGATACAAAATATGCCGACCTGCTCTCCGATACTCGAGCCGTCGCGTATTTTCCCATCTACCAGTTTGTCCCCAACGACGTGACGTTCTTGGTCCGGTACGTAGGCAAGACTGGACCAATTCTCGATGCCGCACGTGAAAGGATCGCCGGCATTGATCGAAACCTGCCAATCTACCGCGTTACACGCTGGAGGCTGAAGCCAGTGCCGCCTTGCTGCGGCATCGGCTCCTCGCCGTGGTATCGACCGCGTTTGGGTTGCTTGCGTTGGCGCTCGCCTGCGTCGGCCTCTACGGTTTGATGGCATTCGCGGTCGCGCGCCGCGTTAAGGAGATCGGCGTGCGCATGGCGCTAGGGGCCGACCAACGGCAGGTGCTCTGGATGACGTTGCGCGAGTCGCTGCGGATGATCGCTGTCGGCGTCTTGATCGGGGTGCCGAGCGCCCTACTTCTAATGCGTCTGGCCCGAACCTTCCTCTTCGGGTTGACGCCAGGCGATCTGATGACGCTCACCGCGGCAGTTGTCGTGCTGACGGTCGTTGCCGTGGTGGCAGGGTACATTCCTGCTCGAAGGGCCTCTCAAGTCGAACCGATGGTCGCCCTTCGCGTGGAATAGCAGTGAATGGCGCTCTATGCGACCGATCGCAGGCCCTCGACGCGCCTCAGCCAATCGGTCACCTGGTTCCAACTGACGAAAGTTAGGCCACCACTTTCTCCCGAAATCGCGCGATGCTTCCTTAGTCGCTCGGTGAGGTCGTACTACAATCCGAGCGAGCCGGCGTGCCGGTGTACCTCGAACCATTCGACTGCATGCCATTTTCGACGTGCGGCCGGAATGCAGCGAACCCGAAGACGCGCTCCCTGCTCTAGTTTTGCTGCATGTAATCGAGACGATACGCCACGTACCGCTCGGAGTACTCGCGGATCGAGGCGACTTCCGCGTCCGTCAGATCGCGCCGGACTTTGCCGGGGCTGCCGATGACGAGTGACCGCGCCGGGACGCGGGTCCCTTCCGTCAGCAGAGTGCCGGCCGCCACAATGGAATCCTCACCGACGTCAACCCCGTTCAGCAGAATGGCGCCCATGCCGATCAGGATCCGGTCGCCGAGCGTGCAGCCGTGCACGATTGCTGCATGGCCAATGGTCACGTCGTCGCCGATCGCTGTGGGGTGCGTGCCACGCATGACGTGAATGACGGTGTTGTCCTGCACGTTGGATCGTTTCCCGATGCGAATACGATGCACGTCCCCCCGAATGACCACGTTCATCCACACGCTGCTCGATTCTCCGACTTCGACATCGCCGATGATCTGCGCGGAGTCGTCTATATATGCGGACGGATCGACTCTGGGCATGACGCCGCGGAACGGTCGGAGCATCCGTAGATGATACATGGGGACGCAGAAAAAATAGTTCTTAGTGCTGGGCACGGACGCGAGGACTTGCTGGGTGTGAGCGCCGCGCGTCGTGCGATTGCCGCCGCCGCACATTTTGCGCGTGACGACGGCGGGGTGCCTGTCGGCCCGCCAGTTGGTCGCATCGAGGGTGGGATCGAAGAGGACGCTGAAGACGGCGTCGTATTCGCCGATCAGATGCGTAGCGAAGCGCCGGACGATGACGCTCCGACTGGGGCGCGCGAGCAGCCGCCCGAGGCGGTGAATGAAGTGGCCGCGCGCCAGGGCGAGACCATGATGGGAAAGAATCGTCTCGATACCGGTCCCGTGTCGCGAGCGCGGCTCGCAGCACCGCGTCGACGTGCGGCGCAAAGGAATGATGGGATAGTCGAGCCTCAGCGTGTGACAGCAGCGCAGCAGGTGCGCCAGGCAGCTCTGGTGACCGGCGTGACTGAATTGGCGATGGAGCACTCAGCCGTCTCGCTGCACGACGCCGGCAGCATCCGGGCGAACTCCACGATTCATCACAGTGGACCAGCTCCGGCTCGTCGTCGTAACTCTTCGGAAAGCCGAAGGAGCCTTTCTTTTTTTGCCGGCTGGACGACAGGCCATGCGGCTGTTTTTGACACGCTGCGACACCCCTTTGCCAAGACCTAGGCTCCAATCAGCACGGCGTTCCTATGGCGGGGATCGACGAGCACGCGCCCGATGTGCCGGGTCTCGCGGAGGCCCATGTGGGCCCACGTCCGCCCGCCGTCGTTTGGCTTGGAGACCCCGTCGCCCCCGACGTGTTGATGCGGCCGTTGGTTTCGCCGGTGCCGAACCCACAGGGTCGGATCGATGGCGATCGTGCCGATTGAGCGTCGCGGGATCTTTCGAAGATGGCCGCTACCTCGGCCGTTGTTGGCGGCCTTCCAGAGTCGCTGGCCCGTCGCACAGTAAATGCTGTTCGGATCGCTGGGGTGCACGGCGGGGTCCGTCATGCGGCCGATCCTGTCGGCGGGACCGGAGCGCCAGCGCACCCCCGAACTCGTCGCGTTGGCGCTGCCCAGAAGGCGCGTGCGGCGTGGAGTGGCGGCTCTCACCAGAACGCTCTCCTCGCGCAAGATCCGGCCGGTGACTCGTTGGTTCCGGCATGACCCGGACGGGACAGCGGCCCCAGCAGAGCAGCTGGCGCACCACTCCTTCGGCGGCCGGCTGGGGTCAACTGACCGGGAGGCTGTATGACAGTCCCGGGGAGGCGCAGATTGTGTCCCTTGCTGGAGCGGCCGTCGCTGGGTTACCGTCGCGCGTTCCACCATTGCGCGCTCAGATTGAATGATGACGGCACTCCGCTCGTCGAGGCGGCCGCGCCGGCGCCGGCTCGCCGCCGTGCTGGCGCCGATCAGGCTGCTTCCGGCCATTCGGACCGGGTGCGGCGGCACGAACCGCTCAGTCCCCCGCGTCAGCCT
>JACDBQ010000320.1 GCA_013694845.1 Acidobacteriota bacterium | reverse complement strand
GCACCGGCGAGCGTTGCCGAGGCACTCGACGGTTTCGCTGTGCGGCTGTCGGCAGTCGAGGGCGTGCCGGGCGGCGGTGGTGGTGGCCGTGGCGGACGGGGTGGAGGGGCGACCCAGCCGGTCGCCGCGCCCGAGGCGTCCCCGCCCAATACGCTGTGGGCAGTCCGCGGGTCGCTGGCCGGGCTGATGAACGCCATGCAGGCCGCCGATGTAGCCCCCACCGCGAACACGCGGGCCGCGGTGCGGGCGGCGCTCGGCAAGGCGCGGATCACCATGGAACGATGGAGAACGCTGCGGAAGGTCGATCTGCCCGCGCTCAACGTGCGACTGCAAGCGGCGGGGGTGAGCGGGATCCGCTGAGGAGCGCCGGCGGTATTCTTACGGAGCCCGACCCTCACAAAAACCCGCAGCCACGGGCAACTATAGGAAGCGCGCCGCCCAGCCGGCCATGAGCATGGATCCCGCGACGGCGAGCGCCAGGACGGCATCGCGGCGACTGCGCCAGCCCAGCAGAATCGGATTGACTAACGCGACCAGTGCCAGGCACGTTATTCCACCACCAAACAGGAACAGACTGTCGAGCATGATGTCCCTCCCGTGCAATGCTTGCGGGGCCATCAAGTCCTGAGCCAGCGGAGTCCGCGCACGCCGCCGCACCTGGCATTCGATTTGCCCTTCACTAGTCGGCGTTGAACGCCGCGAGCGCAATGGCGCGCACCGCAACAGGATGGATGCGATTGGCGTTCCCCGAGCAGGCCGTCCCTCCGACCATTTCACCAGGTGCGCTCGCGCCATCGACGGCGCGCGCCGGCATCCTTCGCCCGGGGAGCTCGATCCGGCCGTTGCTGGCCCCAATGGCCGCCGCGTGGCTGGTGAACGTCGGCGTGGCAATCCTCCTCTTCGGACCGGCATTCCGCGTGTATGACGCTGGCTTTCTGCCGGATTCCCCCTTCCTGCGCAACGCGGCCTTCGCCCTCGCGCCAGATGCGCTTCTGAGAGCGCCGGCGTCTGGCCTGGGCGCGCTGCTGTCCACGCTCGTCTATGTCGTTCTCGCGACCCTTGCGGTCGCAAGTTGGTGCTGGGCGATGCGGATCGCCCGCAGCGTGGAACTTGCCTCGGTGTGGCCACTGATCGCGATTTCCGCGCTCGTCCTCACGCCGCTCCTTGGCCACCCGGCGTTGCTGTCCGACGACTTGTATCTCTACGATCTGTATGGACGAACGATCAGCGTGTATGGCGCCAATCCGATCGTTACAGCACCGTCGAGCTTCGTGAACGATCCGCACCTGCACTGGGTGCACTGGAAGAATCTTCCCTCGTCCTACGGTCCGATCTGGCTCATGCTTTCGGGCGTCCTGAGCGGCATCGGCGGTGACTCGATCACGACGGTCGTCATTGTTTACCGGGCCGCCGGGGCCGTCCTGCACCTGGCGATCATCGCGGTCGTCTGGCATCTGCTGCGGGCCGGCCGCCGCCGTACCGCCGTGGCCGAAACGCTCTTCTATGCGTGGAACCCGCTCGTGCTGCTGGAGGTTGTCGGCAACGCCCACAACGACGTGCTCGTCGCGCTGTTCGCGGTTCTCCTGGTCGCGGCGGCGGCGCAAAGGGCCTGGTTGTCGGCGGCCTTCTTCGGGGCCTGCGCCGTGTTGGTCAAGCCGTTTGCGCTACTCCTGGTGCCAGGTCTCGCCCGCCAGATCTTTCACCGGACACGCGGCGCCCTGCGCCTGCGGTGGCTCGCGGCTGCAACGTCCGTCGGCGTGGCGACGGTGGTGATCGTGAGCCTGCCGCTGTGGGCGGGCACCAGCCTCATGACGAACGTGCTGAAGAACCCCGCGGCGACGATGTATACGAACTCGGTGTGGGAGTTGATGTCGGAGGCGGGGCCAGCCTGGTTCGGAGTCGGGACGAGCGCGATTCAGCACCCGTACCTCGATGTCCTCCGTGGAGCGGCTTTCCTCGGCGCCGCGTTGTGGGTGCTGACCAGGCGGTCGTCGCGGCGGGACGTGCCGCAGGTGGCGTTACGGCTGTGGATCGTGTTCTGCGTGACCGCCTGCTGGGTGTGGCCCTGGTACTTCGTGCCGGCGATCGCGCTGGCGCCACTCGCAGGCAGCGCGCGCTTGCCGCTTTCGGCCGGACTGACCGTTGGCGGGTTGTTGTTCTGGACGGCGTGGCCCGAGCCGCGGCCGACGCCGCTCGAGTGGCTCTATCCATGGCGGTCGGTCGTCCTCTTCGGTCCGCTGCTGCTCGCGAGCTGGGCTCCCGCCCGCTCGCGCATCTTCGTCGTCCTTGGGGTGCGGCGTCATCTCGGGCGCCGCACCCACGACTCGATCGACCGCCAGTTGCAGACCGCAGCGGGATAGCCTTGTTCGTGGCCCGGCTCGTCGTCGCCGTCTGCCTGCTGATCTTGATCGCGATCGGGCTGGAGCGTTCCCTGCCCTCCGGCGAGCTGCGGGACTTCGGCAGCTTCGTCGCTTCGGGCCGCGCCGGCGCCGCCGGCCAGAACCCGTACGGGATCCACCCGCTCACGTTCCATGTCGTCGTCCCAGGGTTCGACGTGTGGAACCCGAACCTGAATCCGCCGATCTCGGTTCCGCTGTTTCAGCTATTCGACCTGCTGCCGCCGCCCCAGGGGTTCCGGATCTGGTGGGGCATCTCGCTCGCATGCTACCTGCTCACGATCGCGTTACTCGTCCATCGGTACGGCACCCGCCGGTCACGGCTCCTGCCGCTCTGGGCGTTCGCGCTCGCGGGCGTCTGGGACACCCTGGTGCTCGGGCAGATCTATCTGCCGCTCGTTCTCGCGGCAGTGGCCAGCTGGCTCCTGCTCGACAGGGGCCGGTGCGTCGCCGCAGGCGCGATGATGGGCATCGTAGTCGCGTTCAAACCGAATTTTGCGGTGTGGCCCATCCTGCTGCTGCTCTCGGGCCATACTCGTGCCGCCACCGCCGCTCTTTCCACGGCGGCCGTTCTCAGCGCCGTGCCGTTGATCACACACGGGACCACGATCTACGGTCAGTGGCTGGAGTTGATCGTCTCCGATAAGCATCGCGGCGCGTTCCTCACGAACGCGTCGATCCCGGGTCTCGCGCAGCGCATGAATGCGGGCTCTGTCGGCGGCGCGCTCAGCTTCGGCGTTCTTGGCGGGCTTGCCGTGCTCGCCGTTCGCCGCCGCCCGACGCCACTCGAGGCGAGCGCGCTCGGCATACTCGGTGGTATCGCCGCATCCCCGATTGCGTGGGTCCACTACACGCTGTTCATGCTCCCGATCTTCTTCGCCTCGCGCCTCTCGACGCCGCTCATCGTCGCGGCCGCCCTGCTCACGGTTCCAGTTTGGGAGGTCCTGCGCTTCCTTGTCGCGCCGGCGTGGCAACAGGCCACCGTCGGATCCGTTTACAACTGGGCCGTGCTGGTGTGCCTCGGCGGAGTGGTCGTGGACGTATGGCGGGGCCGCAGCCACCGGCCGCCCCACCCGAATACGCCAACGCCGTGTTGACCCGTGTCGAACCGTGGCAAGAGTCTTACCCCCACATCGGTGTTGAGCCGTGGCGAAACTGGAAGGCCAGCCGTGGCGACCGCGTTGACTGGGGCCCGGTAGCCGGGCTTCGTCAGTGGCGCCACTCCGAGCATGGTGGCTCGAGCCGCGCGAACCACTCCATGGCGG
>JACDBQ010000293.1 GCA_013694845.1 Acidobacteriota bacterium | reverse complement strand
GTGCAGAGCATCCCGGTTGGCTTCGGACTTTTGACGAACTCCTTTCTTGTCGCAACATTTTTCAACAATTTTTTCCCCAGCAATATCGGGGGTGATGTCGTACGGGTCGCCGACACCGCCCCGTACGCGGGGTCCAAGACGGTCGCGACGACCATCGTCCTCATCGATCGGGTCCTGGGCTTGATCGCCCTCCTCGCGGTAGCGGCGGGGGCGTCCGCGCTTGCCACGGTCGCCGGGATCCCGTTGACAGGCGTCGGTTACATCTGGATCTGCCTGGTCGGTGTGCTCGCCGCCTTGCTGTTCGTCCTGCGATTCCCGGAGCACTTCGCGCGGATCATGCATCGGGCCGCGGGCGGGCGGGGTGAGGGTATCCAGGCGAGGCTGTTGAATCTGCTGGGGGCGATCGCCCGCTTTGCCGAGGAACCGCGGCGGCTTGCGGTAGCCTTTGCCGGCGCGCTCGCTGTCCAGGGCCTGCTCGTCGTGTTCTACATGTTCGCGGCGCTCAGCCTTTCGGTGCCCTTGCCGTTGATGGCCGCGTCGGTGGTTGTGCCCGTCAGCCTGGCGGTGCAGATGGTTCCCGTCTCGATCAACGGGTTCGGCGTACGTGAGGCGGTGTTCGCGTTCTTTTTCGCGAGCCTCGGCTTGAACGTCGGCTCGGCGCTGACGCTCTCGCTCGGGAGCGCCGCGCTGATCATGTTGTTTTCCCTGACCGGCGGCGCGGTGTTCCTGCTGCGCCGCGGCCGACCCTCGCCGCCCTCCGGGGTCAAGTCGTAGGCCGGCAACCCTGTTCGACGATCAGTGAACGGCCGATAGCGATTGTTAGGGAAATTCACAGACACCCGGGCGCCGCTAACGCCGCCGTTCGTCTCGCAAAACGCCATGACTAAAAAGATTCGCACGATTACAAGGCTCTCCGCGGCCGTTCTGGCAGCCGTCGTTGCCGCGGGTTGCGAAGCGACCAAGAGCGAAACCCCGACGAGTCCGAACGTGGCGGGGCCGATCGCTGGGATCGGGATAACGGCACCGGGGGTGAAGTCGCCGACGCACGGCAACAATATCTCGAATACCGAGCCGCTACGGCTGACCTGGGAACAGTCGACGACCAACGGGGTGCGGTCATTGTGGTACTCGGTAGAAATGGCGGTCGACCGGGAGTTCGCGCAGCGGGTGTACTTCAATCCCAAGGTGCTTCCCTCCGAGGGGCAGCAGATGTCGCTGGTCGTCGACGCGAAGCTGGATGCTGACCGCACCTATTACTGGCGTGTCCGGGCTGAAGACGGCGCCAACTCGAGCGAATACTCATCCGTCGCGCACTTCGACCTGGTCGTCCCGGTTTTCCTTGGCGCGCCGACGCCGTATGGGCCGACGGGTGGAGAAACACTGACCACCCGCTCCGTCCGGCTGACCGTGGACAACGGCAGCGTCCAGGGTCGGCCAGGGGACATCGAGATCGTCTTCCTGGTGTCCACCAACGAGCCATTTACGAACATCGTGTGGACGGTCCGCACACTCCGAAGCGAAACCGGGCGAACCGCTCTGACCACGCCGGAGCTCGCGGCGAGCACGATCTTCTATTGGCGCGCATACGCCACCAGCGGAGCAACCACCAGCGCGCCATCGGCAACCCAGAGTTTCCGCACGGGGGCGGCGGCGGCACCCGGACCTGGAGGAGGTGGTGGCGGCGGCGGTGGCCTCCCGCCCGCGCCCGGGGGGAACTTCCGCACCCCCGACCCAGCCGCCGGCCAGCGGCTGCCGTTGCCCGGCTATGGGGCATCGGTTGTCCAGCAGATCGCCTCGCAGTTCCCGAACGCGCTGCGCAACTCCTGTCAGGACGACGGCGGCACGTGGGAGTTCCTGGATCGCGTCGTCGATGCCCTGCGGCAGTACGACACTCGCTGGGGCTACAACGGAAAACGCGGCAACGGCAATGACCCGTCCAAGGATGTTGTCGACTACCACTACGGCAGGGGCACATCCGAGAACAGCACCGACGTCTACATCATCGATGTGATCGGCGGCCATTGCGGAGGGAACCCGTCTGCCGGGTGGGGTGACGTGACCGATGTGACGATCAACAGCGGCACGATCGGCCGCTGGATAGGCCGGGGGAGATTTTAGAAGGGTGAATGCTGAAGGCATTCGCCCTTCAGCATTCTAGAAGCGTCCCGCGCCAGTCCACCGACCCGGTTCTTCACCGGTAAAGTGCCGGTAGGTGAGCCTCGGCGAGCCGCAGTGCGATTCCAGGATGTCGATCAAGTACACCTTCGTGGTCCCCTCGTCGGGATCAGCGCTGTAGTTGTAAGCGATCTCATCGCCGGCCGCGATCACCGGCAGCCCGCCGTTGTCGGCAGCCGTCCGGGTCGGTTTCGCGTTGTATCCCCACCGCGTGTCGGTCTCCCGGAGCCGGTCGACGATGTAGTCCAGCCATGGATTGTTGCGGTACTTGATGCCACCGGGGCAGGAGTTGTCGATCAGGCCGGGCCGCTCGTTGTTGAACTGTTGCACCAGCGCCGCGACGTTGCCGGGGAGCGGGATCTGCTGCCCCGGTGCGGGATCGTTCGTCCGGTTCGCATAGCGGACTCTCAGCGTGATCGTTCCGGTCGTGCCGTCCAACGTGGCCCGGATCGTCGTTTCCCCTTCGTCGCCCGCCGTCACGACCCCACCAGCATTCACTGAGGCCACCGAACCGTTGGACGACTGCCATTGGGCCGAAGCGCTGCGGTCCTCGGTGAAGCCGTTGGAAAGTGTCGCTATCGCCGCCAGCTGGGCGGTCTGACCGCGACGAAACAGGCTGGTCGGGGCATTGATGCTGACTCCGACCGTCCTGGGCGCGGCAACATTGACGACGCTGGCTGGCTCGGCGGGTGCGTCAGTAGTGCTGCAGGCCGTGGCGCCGAGGCCGACGACAACGAGCGACAAGCATGCAAGTGCTTTCCACATAATTTCCTTAGAACCTCACGCGGACTCCGCCGCCTATCTGAAACCCACCGCCCTTGACGTTCACCGACTCACCGTCGGTGACGTCGAAATCCGCTCCCCCGCGGGTGTAGCGCGCCATCGCGCCGACACCGAGATCGAAACCCATGAACCGGGTCAGACCGTAGGTCGCGTCGGCGCCGATGTTGAAGCCGACCCCGTTCTTCTTGATCGTCGTCCGCTCGACACCATCGAGTGTCACCGAGGTGAATGGCGGCGCTTCACTGAACGTGATGCTGCGGACGAAGTCCTGCGAGATATTGAAGAACGACGGGCCGGCTGAAAACGTGAGATCGATCTTTTCGGTCAACGGCATGTGGTAGGTCGCAAACAGGTGCACCGCCGTTTCCTTGTGCCTGAGGTTGCTCTCCGACCCGGTGATCTGGCGGAACAGATCGAACTCGAGCGGATGCGGGATCGACCCGTCGACCGTCGCGTCCCCCTTGCTGTCAACGGACATGAATGACAGGCCGGCGCCGATTTGGTCAAGGAACCTGTAGCTGCCGCCGATTTCGACGAAGCCGCCCCCCTCGATATCGTTCTGGGCAATATCGAGACGGGCCTCCTCGTCATAGAGGCTGAACGTACTGGAACGAGTGAGATCCTGGCTTGCGATCTGAAGCCCGCCATTCAGAAACACGGTGGCCCGGCCGGCGAGCGGCTGAACCCCTGGGGGGCTCTGGCTCTGAGCTGCCGCGCTGCTCGCGCCGATAGTCATCAGAGCAGTGGCCAGCATCTTCGGAAACCTGCGCATTGATACCTCGAACGTTTGGAAAGTGTTGAAAAGACGGTGCAATGTTAGCATGCGCCTGCGGAAGGATCGGTTACAATACCACCGCGGACGGCACTGCTCCGGCCGCCAAAATCAACACAACGGAGAACCCTGATGTACCGGATCCTCAAAACCCTCCCATTGGCTGGCGTCGCCTGTGCCCTCGCCGTGACGATGGCCTGCAGCAACTCCCCTGATTCGCCCGCGGCGCCTGGCGCTGCGATTCCCTCGACTACCGATGCCGCCGCGGATGGCTCAACCTTGAAGGCCACCGCGCCCACACCGTTGTCGCCGACTGGCGATACCCGTCTCGACAGTCGTACCCCGACCATGACGATCTCCAATTCGCAGGGGCGCTTCGTCGGCGCTTCCTTCGAATACGAGTTCCAGTTGACGACCGACGGCGGCGCAGTGATCAGCTCCACGACGCTGGCCGCGGGTCCAGGTAACACGACGTGGGCCTTCGGCGGACAACTCGATCGCGACACCCCGTATCGCTGGCGCGCGCGCGCGACCATGGGAAGTGCGATCGGCCCCTGGTCCTCGTCGGCTCGATTTTTCACCGTCAAGGAGAATCGCACTCCGAACCCGACGTCGGGGCGGCTGCCGCTCCCGGGCTACGGCGCCGGCGTCGTCGCGCAGGTGGCCGGCCAGCGTCCCGATCTGCTCGCCCGTTCCTGTCAGGAGCACGGCGGCTCGTGGGAGTTCCTGGATCTCGTCGTGGACACGTTGCGCCTGCGGGACACGCGCTGGGGTTACAACGGCAAGCGCGGCAATTCGAACGATCCGTCGCAGGATATCGTGTCCTACAATTACGGCTCCCAGCCGGACGAGGGGACGATCAACGTCTATATTGTCGACACCATTCTCGGCCACTGCGGTAGTCCCTCTCCGACCTGGATCGACCAGACCGACCTGACGATAAACTCCGGCACGATCGGTCGCTGGACCAGCCGTGGTCGCTTCCCGGGCTCGTCGGGCATCCAGTAGGCGGAGTGCCCGGGACTTTCTACCGCTGGTTTTCCGATCGTCAACGAGAGCTCACACGGTTCGGCCGCGCCCGGCGCGGTCGAACCGAGCGCTCGCGCCTGGCGCTGCTCATGCGCCACGCGCCGCCCGGCTTGATGCTCGAGATCGGCCCAGGACAAGGGTCGCTCGCGATGGCTGCCGTCGCCGCCGGGTGGAACTACCGCGCGATGGAAGCGAGTGACATTCTCATCGAACAGCTCAGGACCAAGGGCCTCGACGTCATCGAGGGATGGGCGCCGCCCATCCTCGCGCCTGACGCGAGCACAGACGTCGTGTACGCCGACCAGGTGCTCGAGCACATGTCGGGCATCGATGCCGCACGGCAGTTCACGGCCGAAGCCCGCCGCGTCCTCAAACCCGGCGGAACGTTCTTCGTCGTGGTTCCCGACTACCTGAAAGAGCGCACGTTCTTCTGGGACGTCGATTACACCCACAACTTCGTCACGACCGAGCGCCGCGTACGGCAACTGCTGTACGACGGTGGCTTCGACATCCGCGAAGTCGTGCGAAGCATCGGCGCCGCAACCGGGGTGAAGCGCGATCTGCTCGCCGCGGGATCCTTCTTCGCCAACATCCCTGGCCTCAACACCCTGTCGCGCTACACCCACACCGAGGATCTGCTCTTCAGGGTCCGCAAGAACCTGTTCGAAACCCTGGAATTCGTCGCCCGCAAACCGGCCGAGTGATGGCCATGCCCGCGCGGTCGTTCTGGATCCGGGCGGCGGTGACGGGGGCGGTCCTCGCCCTCCTGTTCTGGAAGATCGACGGCGCAGGCGCTCTGCGTGCGTTGGCGCGGCTCGATCCCTCCTACGCGGTCGCGACCCTGGCGCTGCTGGCTGTCGATCGTGTCGTCATGGTCTGGCGCTGGATCGCGCTCCTGCGAGCCACCGGTCAGCGTGTGGCAACGAAATCCGCAGTCTGGATCTACCTCGTGAGCTCGTTCGTCGGGAGTTTTCTCCCCGCAGGCGTCGGCGCTGACGTCGCACGGGCCTATACCCTGACGCAGCGGACCTCGGACGGCGGCGCGGCAATCGCCTCGGTCGCCGCCGACCGCGTGCTCGGCCTGATGTCGATCATCCTGGTCGGCCTTGTCGGCGCGATCACCTGGGAAGGAACCGACCGATTCCCCATCGTCATCGCAGGTGCTCTCACGGCGCTCGCCGGCTGTGTCACGCTGCTCTGGGCCGACGCCTGGGCGCGCAGCGTGATCCCGACACGGTTGCACCCGTCGCTCGCCGTGATTCGGGTATTCCGGTACGCCGATGCCCTGGCCGCGTACCGGGGCCATCGAGGCACGCTGGCACTGGTGCTCGCGCTCTCGATCGGGGTCCAGCTGCTGCGCATCGCGCAGGCGTACCTGTTGGGGCGTGGGATAGATATCGACGTGCCGTTCGATTACTACCTCGTGTTCATGCCAATCGGACTGATCGGACTGCTGCTGCCGATCTCGATCAGCGGTTTCGGAGCGCCGCAGGGTCTCATCGTCTGGCTCCTGTTGCCGGCCGGTGTGCCGGAAGCGAGCGCGCTGGCGCTGTCGACGCTCATCGTCCTCACCGGCATCATAGGAAACGTTCCGGGCGCACTGCTCTACCTGCGGACCCGCGAGCAGAGGACTCATCGATGATGAATCGCTCATTCCGAGTCGCGCTGCTGCTGGCGGTGGCGGCGATGCTCACCGCCACCGCGTGCGAACGCGCGCAGCCCGAGCGGCTGCGCGAGCTGTTCTCCCCGCGGTTCGGACGAGTGCCTCCATCGATTCCCGCTGGAGCAGCCGTCGCGGCTCTTGCGGCGGACTGGAAAGCGGGCGGACGCGAGGTTGTGCGCGCCGAGCTCTGGTCGATGCAGGGCGCAGCCCTGGCTACCGCATTAGGCGTGTTGCTGCTGGCCGGATGGAATCGTCAGTCGAGGCCGCCGCGCCTGTCTCCCGATTACCTCCTGCTGTTTCTTGGCGGCGCGTGGTTCTTCGGTGCGATGCAGTTTTTCGCTCATCTGCGCGATCCCGAATATCTCTGGCTGAAGGATCTGGTCTTCACTCTAGTCGTGGTCACCGGGCTGGCGCTTATCGTGCGGGCGGTGATCGCGGCTGCCCGCGGCAGCGAACGAGCTCTCCGGCCAGCGCTGCCGTCGGCTGCTCTCGCGGGGTTCGCGGTCGTACTGCTCGCTGCCGACATGGCGGTCGCGTTCCCCCTGTCTCCGGACGATGCGGGATGGTTCGCGAATCTGGGCGGCCAGCGTCTGCGGGAGCGTGGCCGGCTGCCGTATGGGGATCCACTCCTGACGGGTACGCCTGGCGCCGCGTACGGGCCGCTCCTCTTCGCGGTGCACGTGCCCTTCCAGCTGGCGATCTCGCCCCGTCCGCTGAACCGGCAGTCGCCCGCGCGGTTGGATCTCAACGACGACCAGCATCCGTACTTCCTTCCTTCGCCCCGCGCCACGCAATGGTGCGCCGTGACGTTCCACCTCGTCGGAGTGCTGGCGCTCTTCGTCGGCGCGCGCAGGCACTCGAACGCGCGGACCGCCCTCGGGATGGTCTGTCTGTACTGCGGCAGCCTCGCGGTCCTCGGCATCGGCGGCCGGCAGGAATCCCTGGCGGGCATGTCGTTCATCTCCCATATCGCGCCTGCCTCCATGACACTGGTGGCTTTCGCGCTCCTGCACCGCCCGGCCTGGTCCGGCGTCGCGCTCGTGGCGGCCGCGGGTGTCGGCTTCTACCCCATTTTCATGACCCCGGCCTGGCTCGGCTATTACTGGCGTGATCGGCGAGCTCTGGCAAGCTTCATCGCGGCGTGCGCCATTGCGTCCACCGTCCTGTTCAGC
>JACDBQ010000267.1 GCA_013694845.1 Acidobacteriota bacterium | reverse complement strand
GTGTTGAACCGTGGCCAAGCGAGATGACCGTGTGACCCGTGTTGAACCGTGGCGGATCGAGATGGCCGTGTTGACCCGTGTTGAACCGTGGCGAGGGTAAACGCAGTCCGCGGCTTGTCTAAGCCGTGGCCCGGAACCATACTGGAGCCGTGGCCGCTGAAACCCCGTTCATACTTGCTGGAAGCTCCGCCCGAAGCGCCGATCCACTGGACGTGATCAATCCGTATGACGGGACGGCTGTCGGGCGCACGTGGCTTGCGGGGAACGCCGAGTTCGAACGGGCGGCAGATGCCGCGGTAGCCGCGGCCGGGGTCATGCGGACCCTGCCTGCCTACGAGCGCGCGGCGATCCTCTCGCGTGCCTCCTCGGCCCTGATGGCACGTAAGGCCGAAATCGCGCGGACGCTGTCTGGAGAGGCTGGCAAGCCGATCAAAGACGCCCTGATCGAAACCGAGCGCGCAGCCATGACGTTCCAGGTGGCCGGGGAAGAAGCGCGGCGCCTGGGTGGCGAGTACGTGCCGATGGATCTCGCGCCTCACGGCGTCGGACACATCGCCATCGTCAAGCGTTTCCCCGTGGGACCGGTCGCGGCAATCTCCCCGTTCAACTTTCCGCTGAACCTGACCGCGCACAAGATTGCCCCCGCGATTGCGGCCGGCAATCCCATCGTGCTGAAGCCGGCGACGAAAACGCCGTTGTCGGCGATCACGCTCGCCGAAATCGTCGTCGGCGCGGGGCTCCCGGCCGAAGCCATCAGCGTGCTGCCGATGGATCGCACGACGGGCGACCGGCTGGTGACCGACGAGCGGTTCAAGCTGCTCACGTTCACGGGATCGTCGGCGGTCGGCTGGGGGATGAAGGCACGGGCGGGTCGGAAGAAGGTGATCCTCGAGCTCGGGGGAAACGCGGGCGTCATCGTGGACGAATCGGCGGACGTTGCCTTCGCAGCCGCCCGGGTGGCGGCCGGCGGCTTCGCGTTCGCCGGCCAGAGCTGCATTTCGGTGCAGCGCGTGTACATTCACGAGCGCGTCTTCGGTGACTTCTCGGCCCGGCTCGTGCAACTGGTCGAAGCGCTGAAGGTGGGCGACCCGCTCGACCTCGCGACCGACATCGGACCGATGATCGACGAAGGCGAGGCGTTGCGCATCGACGAGTGGGTCCGTGAGGCTGTTGACGCCGGCGCCAGGATCCTGACGGGCGGCAAGCGCCTCGGGGGCCCGCTCTACGCGCCAACCGTCCTCACCGACGTGCCGAGCGAAGCCCGCGTCTGTTCGCAGGAAGTCTTCGCACCGCTCGTCGTGATCGCGCCATTCGCATCGTTCGAGGCTGCGCTGGCGGAAGTGAACCGGTCCACCTACGGCTTGCAGGCCGGCGTATTCACGGCGGACCTCGAACACGCCCTGCAGGCCTTCGAGGCGCTGGACGTTGGCGGTGTGCTCGTCAACGAGGTGCCCACTTGGCGGATCGACCAGATGCCCTATGGCGGCGTCAAAGACTCCGGCCTCGGACGCGAAGGCCCGAAGTACACGATCGAAGAAATGACCGAGCCGCGGCTGCTCGTCATCAACCGCAGACAACCCTGAGAACATCACTGTGAAACGTCATTACGAGCCCGCGTTCACGTTGGCCGATCGGCTTCTCCTGGATGCGGTCGTCGAAAAAATCTGGCAGCGCGATCCGTCGGCGTGGGCTGCGGCGCCGGGCAGCCCGGATGCGGCATCCATCACGAATCGGCTCGGCTGGCTCGATGTCGGCAGGACGATGCCCGAGCACATGAAGCAGGTTCATCGGCTTCGCGACGAGGTCAAGGACGAGGGCTTCGAGCAGGCGTTTCTGCTGGGCATGGGCGGCAGCAGTTTGTGCGGTGAGGTGCTCCGCTCCGTATTTGGCGTCGCGGACGGTTATCCGCAGCTCGTCGTACTCGACACGACCGACGAGCTCACGTTGACCACTGCGGTGGCCCGCATGACTCCCGCCCGTACCCTCGTCATTGTCGCCAGCAAGAGTGGAGGAACGGTCGAAGTGGCCTCGATGGAGCGCTTCTTCTGGCAGGAGATGACCCGAGCGGTGGGAGCTGGCGCAGGCCGGCATTTCATCGCGATCACCGATCCCGGAACGGCGCTGCACACGCTGGCTGAATCGCGTGGCTACCGGGAGATCTTCATCAATCCAGCCGACATCGGCGGGCGGTTTTCGGCTCTGTCGCTCTTTGGGCTGGTGCCGGCCGCACTGATCGGCGCGCCCGTGGACGCGCTGCAGTCGGGCGGCGCCGCCATGGCCGAAGGCTGCCGCCAGCACAACCACGCGAACGCCGGCCTGGAACTCGGCGCGTTCATGGCGGCCACGGCGCTCGAAGGGCGCGACAAGCTGACCCTTGCGCTCGCGCCGTCCTTTGCGTCGCTCGGTCTCTGGATCGAACAACTTGTCGCGGAAAGCACCGGCAAGCATGGACAGGGGTTGCTGCCCGTAGTCGACGAGCCGCTTGGACGACCCGACGAGTACGGGACGGATCGAGTGTTCGTGTCGATTGCCTCGGAGTCTGACGCCCCCGATGAGGAGCGTCTCGCGGCACTCGAGGCCGCAGGCTTCCCGGTGCTGCGCCTCTCGATTCGATACGACGGCCTCGGCGCGGAGTTCTTCGAATGGGAGTTCGCCACCGCGATCGTGGGGGCGGCGCTGCGGATCAACCCTTTCGACGAACCCAACGTCTCCGAGGCGAAGGAGAAGACCAGGGCACTGCTGGCCGGCTACGCCAAAAACGGCCGCTTCGATGACGCTCCGCCCGCGCCGTCCGCCTCGGCGGTGCGAGACGCAATCTCGTCCATACGGCCCGGCGATTACATCGCGTTCCTCTCGTACCTGCCGGGAGAAAGCGATGTCGAGTCGACCGTAGGCGAGATTCGGATCGCGCTCCGCGGACGGACGAAAGCCGCGAGTACGTTCGGGCTGGGACCACGCTATCTGCACTCGACCGGTCAGTACCACAAAGGTGGACCGAACACCTGTGTGGCGTTCGTGCTCACCGGCGAGGATGAGACGGAAACGCCGATTCCCGAGGCTGGCTATTCATTCTCCGTGTTGAAGCGCGCCCAGGCACTGGGTGACGTGCAGGCACTCGAAGCGCACGGCCGGCGGGTGGTCAGGCTGCACTTTCAGGATGCCTCTGGCGCTGCGGCGACACTCAGGCAACTGTTCACCGAAGCGCTGGCGTAACGGGCGTCGGTCGAGGCCCCACCACAGGGAACACGGAGGTCACCATCCATCAGTGTTTTCAACCAACACCCTCGGTGGATCTCCTGATCTCTGTGGTTGACAAAGATATTCAGTCACTCAGATGAACGGACGGCGAACAGACCGGAGTTTGACGTGATCCGCTGGACCTTCAAGAAGGAAGCGCAATGGATGCTGTGGCTGTCGCTTGCGCTGCCCCTCTTTGCGATTGCGGCGATGGTGGTCGCGTGGCTGGGCCGGCTCTTCGAATAAGCGCGGGCCTCATTGCGGTTGGACCGCCCGCAAGCTCGCCAGCACTCTGCCCGACTGTTCCTCGACGTCCCTGTGAAGACTGTTGCCGTGCGCGTCCATCGTGACAATCGCCGGGAAGTCGCGGACCTGGAGGTGCCACATCGCCTCGGGGGTGCCGAACTCCATTAGCGAAACGCCGTCCACGCGCTCGATACACCGCGCGTAGAACTGGGCCGCGCCGCCCACCGCGTTCAGATAGACGGCGCCGGACTCCTTCAGGCCTCCGAGCGTCTTCGCGCCCATCCCGCCTTTGCCCATCACGACACGCACACCGTACTTGCGGATGATGTCCGCCTGGTAAGGCTCCTCGCGGATGCTGGTCGTCGGCCCGGCCGCGGTCACCCTCCACCCGGCTTCGCCTTGCGGCTTCGGCGCGGCAGGCCCGGCTTCGCCCGGGGGCTCTGGGGCGGCAAGCGCGTCCTTCACCACGACCGGACCGCAGTGATACAGCACGGACCCCTGCAGATCGACTGGAGGTTCGTGCTTCATCAGGTGCGCATGCACCGCGTCACGACCGGTGAACATGCGGCCGGAAATCAGGACGACGTCGCCGACTTTCAAGGCGCGAACCTGCTCCTCGGTGATCGGCGCCTGCAGCGGGATCTCCCGGCCCGTGCGCGGGAATCCCTCGGCCACGACCTTGGGGGCGAGCATCGGTGTGGACGCCGCGTTCTCACGATAGAGCCACGACTTGATCGCGCCGGTCTGCGCGTCCAGCCGAACACCCAGGCGCCGAAACGCCCAGCAGTCGTAGGCGACTGAGACAAAAAAGCTGGCAGGCAAGCGGTTCAATGCCCCGATCTTGCAGCCGATCAGAGAGGCGTTCCCGCTGAATCCCATCGGACCGACGGTCAGCCGGTTCGCCTGGTCCATGATCGCGGCCTCGAGCTGCGCGAGGCGTGGATCGGGGTTGGTGTCGTCCAATGTGCGAAAGAGTTGTTCTTTCGCGTGGAGGTAGCCCGAGGTGCGGTCGCCGCCAACGCACACGCCGACCGCGCCAGGACTGCATCCCTTACCCTGCGCTCTCCACACCGCGTGCAGGATGCACTTGCGAACACCTTCCAGCGAACGGTCCGCGCTGCCGAGGTGATCGAGCTCGATTGGCAGCGCGTACTGCGCGTTGGTGTTCTCGCAGCCGCCCCCCTTGAGGATCAACTTGACCTCGACGTCCTCCCCCTCCCACTGGTCGAAATGAATGATCGGTGTGCCGGGTCCAAGATTGTTGCCCGAGTTTTCTCCCGTAATCGAATCCACGGAGTTGGGACGCAGCTTGCCGCGCTTCGTCGCTTCGGCCACGGCCTCGCGGATCGTCGCGCGCATCCAGATCTGGTTGGCGCCGAGCGGCACGTGGACCTCGAACGTCGGCATGCCGGTGTCCTGGCAGATCGGTCCCTCGCACGCCTCGGCCTGGTCGATGTTCTGCGCGATGATCGTCAGCGCCTGTCCGGCGCGGGTTGCGGGTTCTTCGGCGGCGAGCGCGCGGGCCATGGCGGCGCGCACGTCGGGCGGCAGATCGGTGGAGGTCTTTGTGATGAGCTCGACGATGCTGTCGAAGAAAGCAGGAAGCATGCGACAAGTATAATTGTCACAGCGGTTTGCAGAGGAGGCCCGGATGCCGCGTCCAGAACACCGCATTGAAAGAGACCCGCTGGGGGAGGTTCGAGTCCCTGCCCGGGCCCTTTACGGCGCGCAGACCCAGCGGGCCGTCGAAAACTTTCCGATCAGCGGATTCACCGCGCCGCCTGAGCTCGTCAGGGCCACCGTCCAGGTCAAGAAAGCCGCCGCCCAGACCAACGCCGCGCTCGGCCGCCTCGACAAAGGTCTCGCCGCTGCAATCGTTGCCGCTGCTGACGACATCCTTGCAGGCAATCACCGCGAGGCCTTCGTCGTCGATGTCTACCAGGCCGGTGCAGGCACCTCGCACAATATGAACACGAACGAGGTTCTCGGGAACCTCGCCGAGGAGCGTCTCGGCGGACGCCGCGGCCAGTATGCGCGCGTGCACCCGAACGACCACGTGAACATGGGCCAGTCGACCAACGACGTGTTCCCGACGGCTACCCGCCTGGCCGTCCTCGAAGCGCTCGGCGGCCTCTCGCGCGCCGGCGATCAGCTGGCGATCGCACTGGAGCGGAAGCGCGACGAGTTCGCTCCCGTGCTGAAAACCGGGCGGACGCACTTGCAGGATGCGGTGCCGATCACCCTCGGGCAGGAGTTCGGAGGGTTCGCCGCGAACGTGCGTCACGCGCTGGCCGAACTGGCACGTACGGCCGATCAGCTGCACGAGTTGAACCTGGGCGCGACGGCGCTCGGCACCGGCCTGAATGCCGGCGATGACTACACCATACAGGCAGTGTCGCATCTCGCGAGAGCGACCGGATTCCCATTGCGTCCCGCGGCCGATCGGTTCCGAGTGACGCAGAGCATGGGCGATGTGCTCGCCTGTTCGGGCGCGCTGCGCCGCCTCGCCGTGGAAATCGGCAAGATCGCGTCAGACCTCCGGCTTCTCAGCATGGGCCCACGAGCGGGGATCGCCGAGATCCAGCTGCCTCCGGTACAGCCGGGATCCTCGATCATGCCTGGGAAGGTGAATCCATCCGTGCCGGAGATGGTCAACCAGGTGTGCTATCAGGTCATCGGATGCGACGCCGCGATCCTTGCGGCGGCCGACGGTGGTCAGCTCGAGTTGAACGTCATGATGCCGGTGATCGCCTGGAACGCGCTGCACGCCATCCGCATCCTCGGGAACGCCATGCGGGTGCTCGACACGCGGTGTGTGGCAGGGATCCTCGCCGATGAGATCCGCTGTCGCGAGCTGCTCGACCGCAGTACGGCGGTCGCCACCGCCCTGAGCCCATACATCGGGTACGCTGAAACGGCCGATATCGCCAAGACCGCCGTCAAAACCGGGAGGAGCATCCGGGAGCTCGTAAGCGAGCGCGGTCTTTTGAGTGAGCAACAGCTCGACTCGATCCTCGCGGTCGAGGCGATGACGACCCCAGGGGTCCCGGGAGAGAATAAGGACACACGTGGCGCCCCTTCGAATCATCCGCGCGGCAAGCGCCGCGCTGACGCTCAGCCTTCTCTTCGCCCCGGTGGCCGCGGGACAGCGTCAGCACGGACGCCTGTTTCCGCCGCAGGATCTCGGGTTGCTCGAGGGACCGGACCGCGACGCATGGCAGCGGCCGGAACAGATCATGGACCATCTCGGGATCGCGGAAGGAAGCATCGTCGCTGACCTCGGCGCCGGGGGTGGATGGTTCACGATTCGTCTCGCCCGCCGCGTCGGACCGAACGGCCGCGTCTACGCCCAGGACATCCAGCCGGAGATGATCGGCGCGATCAAACGGCGAGTTGAGCGCGAAGAGCTGAAGAATGTCCGGACAGTGCTGGGCGCTCCGCTCGACCCACAGCTGCCGGACCCTGTCGACGTCGTGCTGATCGTGGACGCGTACCACGAGATGGAGCAGCCGCAGACCCTCCTGCGTAACGTCCGGAAATCCCTCAAACCCGGGGGACGCGTCGGGATCGTGGAGTTCACGACCAGCGGCCACGGCCCGGGGCCATCGATGGACGAACGGGTGGACCCCGAGCGGGTGATTCGAGACGCCGAGGCCGCGGGTCTCCGCCTGGAGTCGCGCGGCAACTTCCTTCGGTATCAGTACCTGCTCGAGTTCGTCGCGGCGCCCAACGCCAGGTGATGGCCGTTCCCGCGTTTTTCGCCGAGTATCAGCGCGCGGCTGACGCCGAGCTGCAGCGCGTCGTCCCTGACACCGGGGATCCGGTGCAGCGTTCGATGGCCTACACGGCACTCGCGCCGTCCAAGCGGGTCCGGCCGGTTCTGACGCTGCTGTGCGCTCAGTTGTGTGGCGGCGAGACCTCGATCGCACTGCCCGCCGCCACCGCGATCGAGCTGGTTCACGCGTCGTCGCTCATCCTCGACGATCTGCCCTCGATGGACGATGCGCCGCTTCGGCGCGGACGGCCGACCAATCACAAGAAGTTCGGCGAGGCGATCGCCATCCTGGCGGCGTTCGCTCTCCTCAACAAGGCTTTCGGCATCCTTGCGCGGGCCTATCCACCCGCCCTGGCGGCACGCATCGCGGCGCTGCTGTCAGACAGCGTCGGCACTGAGGGTCTCGTCGGCGGGCAGGCTGCCGACCTGCTCGCCACCGACAAGCAGATCGACTTCGAGATGCTCGAACGGATTCACCGCGGCAAGACCGGGGCGCTATTCGTGGCCGCCGCGACGTCCGGGGCCGTGTCGGCCGGCGCACCGGCAGACGCCGTCTCTTCGCTGTCCGCTTATGCCAAGAATTTGGGACTTGCCTTCCAGATCGTCGATGACCTACTCGACGTCGAAGGGGATCCGGCACGGACCGGCAAGGCGATTCGCGGCGACGTGCGGAAGACCACCTTCGTCTCGTTCAGCGGGGTCGCCGGCGCTCGACAGCTCGCGCGCGAGCTGTGCGAGACTGCTGACCGCGCGTTGCAGCCC
>JACDBQ010000232.1 GCA_013694845.1 Acidobacteriota bacterium | reverse complement strand
GATACGGAGTGCAGGTCTTCACCATGTGGCGCGAGTGCGCCCTTACGAGCTTCGGCGAGATGCTTCCGCACGCTGATAATCGCGTTACGCTGGATCCGGATCACACAGATGCGTACGGTGTACCGATTGCCAGGATTTCATGTGTTCACCGCGAGAATGAACTGGCAATGGTCCGCGATCAGGTCGACGCTTGCTGTGAGATGCTGGACAGCGCTGGATTCGAGCAAACCGGTTCGAGCACGCAACTCTCCGTCCCTGGTCTGGCGTGCCATGAAGTTGGAACGGCGCGGATGGGCGCCGACCCGAAAGATTCGGTTCTCAACAGCTTTTGTCAAAGTTGGGACATTAACAACTTGTTCGTAATGGACGGATCGTGTTTCGTCAGCCAGGGCGTGCAGAACCCAACATTGACCATGATGGCGCTTGTGGCGCGTTCGTGCGATTATCTTCTCGAAGCGTGCCGGCGCGGTGACCTGACGTAACTGTACACCTGACGTAACTGTACAAAGAGCGCGCCAGCGATCCGAGACCGCCCAAACCGCACGCAAGAAAAAGCCCGCCGAAAATTCGCGGCGGGCTTGGAGAATCGCAAATCACCGTGCGCGGCTCATCGCACTGAGTAGTCGGCCACTACCGGGATATGGTCTGACCTGCTGGTCCACAGGTTCCACACCCCGATAGGTGTCAACCGCCAACTCTCGTCACGCGAGCGGAACAGGTAATCGAATCGGACGGCCCCGTTGAGCGTGTAGCCGTTCTCGTCACTGCCGGTGACATCCTGCCACGTATCCGTGTACTCCGACTCCATCTGACGGATCCACCACTCGCCCCACCAGGAGTTGAAGTCCCCCCCGGCGATGCGGGGGCCGCCAAACTGTCGCATCCAGTCCATGAACTGCCGCAGCTGCGACGAGCGCTTGCCGGTGTCGTAGTACTCGAGGTGAACGTTGAAGACGTTCACCCGCACGCCTCCGATATCGATGAGGGCTCGCGCCGTGCCAGCTCCGTCGAACACCGCGGCCGACTGATCGACGATCCAATATCGGCTCAGGATCAGCGTCCCCTGGCTGCCGCTGGCGCCGGGCTGGCTCGGCGCCCAGACGCTGTACCACGTCTGCCCGGTGAGTTGCCGCAGCCGGTCGGCGTACGTGGCGGGCATGTTCTCGTCGTAGGTGGAGGCTTCCTGGAGCAACACGACGTCGGCTCCGGAATTGGCGACGTCCTGCGCCTGCCCCCATGGATCGCCGCCGCCAAAATTGATGTTCCAGGACATCACGCGGAGACGGCCGCCGTCTGAACCGGTGCTGGGTGCTGGCGCCGGTGCTGGAGCAGGTGCTGGAGCAGGTGCCGGGGCTGCCGCCGCTGCCGCTTCTATTCGCAGGAACGAAACGTTCCCGACCGAGCCCGTCGACCCGGCAGAATCGAAGATGATGCGCATCGCTTGCGCACCGCCGTCGAGGGTCACCGTGGCTGCCACATCCCGGTAGCTTCCCCACCCGCCGGTGTTGGGAATCGACATCGCGCCGGTCTTGTCCTCGCCGTTGAACTCCACGTGGAATGTGCCGCCGCGACCTGCCGATGCAACCCGCGCCGTGACGGTGTATGTACCACCAGACTCCACGTTGACGCTATAGAGCAGCCACTCTCCAGGGTCGGTCCAGCCCACCGTGTGACCGCCCGTGGAGGTGGTCGAGATGTCGACGTCGGTGGCCCGATAGGCCCCGCCGGAGTTGCCGCCGGTGAGATCCCGGTGCCCGATGCCGGGATCACCATTGTCGAAGTCCTCGGCCTGGATCGTGCCGGGCACGGACCACCGTGAGCCGCCGAACGGTCCGCTCGAGGAGCTCGATGAGGACGAACTGGAGGAAGCCGGGCCACCCGGTGAGCCATCCGAGCCGGATTTCGACACAACTGTGGCGTCGTCCCGTGGCGCACCCGGCGGGTCGTCCAGATATCTCGAGGGGCTGAGGACGATCTGGTCGATGTCGGCGCCGTCCTCACGCGTCTGGACGCGCAAGGTCTGCTCTCCGCCGTCCGCGAACTGAATTCGGCCCTGCGAAAGCCACCAGGCGCCACCGCTCCAGCCCCAGCCCGACATGCCGCAGCCACTGCAGGTTTCCTGGTTGAAAACGTAACCGCTCGAGGTCCCGATCCGGTAGAGCGCATTGCCATCGCCGTCGAGAGAGTTCGAGAACTGCAGGTAGACCGAGTCGTTCCATTTAGAGCCGTCGGTGGCGCGCATGCGAACCCAGACGCGGTAGGAGGTCCAGGCCTGAACGTTGATGGTGGTTTCGAAGGAGTCAGCGGGGTTGGACGCGGCCCGTTCGGTAGCCGACCAGCCGTAATCCGAGCTGGCCATCTTCTGCCCGCCCGCGCCGCTGCCCGAGGAGACTCGAGACCAATTTCCCTTTGATGCAGAGACGTCACTCGCGTAGACGACGACATCCTGGGCTGCGGTGGAGGCCGCGCCGCCCATCACGCACAAAAAAGCTAGCGCTTGCAGATACCGGACGCTCCTGCTGCGCCGCGCACGGTTGAAAATGGCACTCTTTGGGCACACACGTACAGTCATCTGACCTCCACGTCAGCGTTCGCGAGACAAGAATCTGGGAAGCAACTCGGCCTGTCGGCTCAGCAGAGTCGTCCGAGCGTTCAAAAAGAACGATCGACGGCTTGCGGATCGGAGGCTAGTCCGGGATCAAGATCTCGGAAGGGCGAGTCGATTTGCGTTTGGGGCAAGGGTCTTGCCAGACCGAAAAGACGAATGGATAGGTGATCGAACGCAACAATTTATATTGTCCAGCTTGATCATGCCTCACCAGTGACACTGCAGATTGTAGTAGTTACACTGATGACGAGCATTTTGCGATATTAGTCGTTATTCCGCAATGGTTTACATCCAAAATGATATAAGGCTTTCGATTAATTGCTCAGTTGTATAAGTGATCAGTGAAACATCGGTGAGCGTTTATTAGTGTCCATGCTGATAGGCGGTGTATCGAAAGCCGTCGCGGTTTGTGGTAGTTAGGTTCTCCTTATGGTTGTGTTCTGACCGTGATTCGCAAGATCGCCAGACTCGCGAGAACGTCCCCCGCGGAATTACGCTTTCGTCTGGTGGAGCGCAGTTACGTCGTGGCAGAAGCGGGCAGGTTCGTCACTGGCCGTGGGAGGTGGCAGAAGCCAATCTTCTCCAGGCCATCCGTCGTCGAGTCATCGAACCTGCAAGGCGCCGCTGCCGCGCTGGACCGCGGGGACCGCCGTCGGGCAGGCATCGCCTTGACCGCGCATCTGGCCCGCCGCGAACCCCGTTTCGCGCTGCATCCGTCCGATCGGGGCTTGATTGTTGCGCGCATCCAGGCGCGATTCCCTTCCGCCGCCGTAGATGCGGCGGCGCGCGCCGACCGGGTCGTCAACGGGACGTATGACCTGCTCGGGTACGCCGGACTGACCTTCAGCCGCGGGGGCGCCGACATCGACTGGCACCTGGATCCGGTCAGCGGGCGCCGGCCGGCAATGTTGTTCTGGAGCCGTGTCCCCTATCTCGATCCCGCCTTCGGCGACCATAAGGTGATCTGGGAACTGAATCGGCACCAGCACTGGCTGACGCTCGGCCGCGCTGCGTGGCTCTCCCCTTCGGCTGACTACCCGCGCCGCTTCCGATCGGAGCTCGCGAGTTGGCTGCAGCAGAACCCCCCCTACCATGGGGCGAACTGGTCGAGCATGCTCGAGCTCGCCTTCCGCTCGCTCTCCTGGATCTGGGCACTGCATCTCTTTGCCGATCCAGAGGCGGACGACGCCGACTGGGTGGTCGATCTGCTTGGCGGGCTCCAGACGCAGCTCGATCATGTTTCCCGGCATCTGTCGTGGTATTTCAGTCCGAACACACACCTCCTCGGTGAAGGCCTGGCTCTGTACGTCGCGGGACGCGCGCTGCCGGAACTGCAGCAGGCTGACAACTGGGAGGCGGTCGGACGCCGGATCCTGCTTCAGGAAGCCCACGCACAGGTTCAGCCGGACGGCGGCCACGCCGAGCAGTCACTGCACTACCACCTCTACGCGCTGGACTTCTACCTGCTCGCCCTCGTCATCGCCCGCCGCACGGGTGATACGGCCACCGACACCTTCGCCGAGGTCGCCTCACGGATGGCGCGCTTCTGTCGAGCGATGGCAGACAAGACGGGACGCCTTCCGACAATTGGCGACGACGACGGGGAGCCCTCTTTCCGATCTGTGGACGCGCCCCCTTCGACGCGGCGCCTTCGCTGTGCCTGGCCGCTACCCTGCTGAACGAACCGCACCTCGCCATCGGCCCTGTGGCCGAAGAAGTGTTGTGGATGACGGCCGGTGCCGAACCGTCCGGCCGGGTCGCACTCGCGGAGCCGGCGCCGCCGCCCGGGACGATCCTGTTTCCGGACGCCGGCTACGCTTCGCTGCGCGCGCCGCACGGTCACGCAATCGTCGACGCGGGGCCGCAT
>JACDBQ010000208.1 GCA_013694845.1 Acidobacteriota bacterium | reverse complement strand
CGAAGCCTGGCCGCCGCCCTGCGGCGAAGCTCCTCGTACACCATGGCCATCAGTTCGTCCCTTGCGCCGACTTCGCCGCGGCCCCAGGCGCGAAGCAGGCCGGTCACATCATTATCAGAACGGCTCAGGTGTCCCCCTCGACGGTGGTGCTCTGCGGGAGTCTTCACCGTCGCGCCCGCTTGAGTCAAGGCGGTCGAACCGGAGACTGCCTGGGTGTGAGGAAGATTCCGTCCATTTCTCGCGTCACTCGATAGGGTTCGAATCGACCCACCGTGGTCCGGAATTCAATTACCTGCTGTAACGACAAAAGGGACGGGCGGCAACGCCGAAGGAGTGGGCTTCATGAAATTCGCGGTTCTTCTTCCAATTCAGCGCGTGATTATCGGATGTCTCTGTGCCGGGGCGCTGGGGGCCGTCGCATGTACCGATGGACGCGAGGTTCCGACCAGTCCCGACGCCAGTCCGGCTGTTAGTTTGTCGGCGGCCTCGCCGCGAAGCGGAGCTCTCCATCTGACGAAGGAGTGCTCGGC
Organism: Acidobacteriota bacterium; assembly: GCA_013694845.1. Lineage (GTDB taxonomy): Bacteria > Acidobacteriota > Vicinamibacteria > Vicinamibacterales > 2-12-FULL-66-21 > JACDCA01. The sequence goes on along the minus strand of JACDBQ010000208.1, from coordinate 1,545 downwards.
GTACACGTTCCTTGCGGGTTCTTACTGCACGATCACGTCCTCGAACGTCAAAGCGATCGAGGTCGGCTCGAGGATCGTTTATGCACAGGCGGCTGGTGCGACTTCGCTGGACAGTGACGTCATCCTCGACCTTCCTGGGCCCGGCAACAACACCGCGTTCGGCCATTGCGCACTCGACTTCGCGACCGGGGTCGGACTGTGCACGTTCTCCGGCGGGACCGGGAAGTTCACCTGGTTCCATGCGAGCGCGGACGTCTCGTACCTGGGGGGGCCGAACTGGCGGTGGGAGGGAACGTACAGCTTCAGTCCGCGCGATTGAGCCCGAGATCCGGTGGTGGGTATTTAAGTGAAAGGACAGGACCGTGGCGCGCTGCTTTTCAATAGCATTACAGTCAAGGGTGTTCCTTTTCGCCGTCGTGTTGGCGATCGTGCCGTCGAACGCGGCCACGGTTCGCGGTGATAAGGGAGGTAAGGACGCTCGGCGGACCTCTGCCAGGCCCGCCGAGGAGCTCGCGCGCCGCGTCGAGTCCCCACCGACGCAGGCGAGTGCGAAACAGGACGCCGCGACCAAAATGCGGGTCGAGGCAGCCTACGGTCAGCTTCCCCTGAGCTTCGAGGCCAATCGCGGACAGGTCGATCGGAAGGTCGACTTCATCTCGCGCGGCCACGGCTATACGCTGTTCCTGACGCCGGGCGAGGCGGTGTTGACGCTGGCAGGTGCGGGACCACGCTCACGCACGGCCGCCGATCCGGCGTGCCGCCACCTCCAGAAGCGAGGAGCGACCCTGAAGCTGCCGCCGCATTGCAAAGCCGCCACTGGCGTCGCTTGGTCGGCCGGGGCCGTGCTGCGCATCGGTCTCGTCGGCGGGAACCGGAAGGCACGGGGTGTCGGGCGTGACGAGCTGCCGGGCAAGGTCAACTACTTCATCGGGAAGGACCCCACACGATGGCGGGCCAACGTTTCGACGTACGCCAAGGTTGCGTACGCTGACGTGTATCCCGGCGTGGACGTCGTCTACTACGGTAATCAGCGGCACCTGGAGTACGACTTCGTCGTTCATCCCGGAGCGGATCCCGGGGCCATCGCGCTAGACATCCAAGGCGCAAATAGCGTGACGATCGACGCGCAGGGCGACCTCGTGCTGCGCACCGCAGGCGGTGAGATTCGCCAGCCCAAGCCACGGATCTACCAGGAGATCAATGGTCGTCGTCGACAGATTCCGGGTGGCTACGTGCTTCACCAGCCATCGCAGATCGGCTTCGAGGTCGACGATTACGACACGAACCGACCGCTCGTGATCGACCCGGTTCTCGTCTATTCAACCTACCTCGGCGGTAACAGGGGCGACTTCGCCGAGGCCACTGAAGTAGACGCGGCAGGCAACGCCTACGTGACGGGCTATACCGCTTCGAACGACTTTCCGGCCACCGCCGGGGCTTTCGATACGACTTACAACGGCAACGTCGACGTCTTCGTCACGAAGCTCAACCCCAGCGGGTCCGCCCCGCTAATCTACTCCACGTACCTCGGCGGCAGCGGTGAAG
>JACDBQ010000146.1 GCA_013694845.1 Acidobacteriota bacterium | reverse complement strand
CCGCAATCCGCATCCCGCACCCCGCACCCCGCAATATATGATCGTTCTCCATGTTCCGCTTCACCCTTGGCGTCGAGGAGGAGTTCCAGATCGTGGATCCCGAGAGTGGGGAACTGCGGTCTCACGTCAGCCAGCTCCTGGCGTCCAGCACGCCCACGCTGGGCGATCAGATCAAGCGCGAGCTCCACCAGTCCATCGTCGAGGTAGGGACGAAGATATGTGACGACGTCGGCGAGCTCCAAGCCGAGATCTTCAGGATCCGCAGGGAGCTGACCTCCTCTGCGGAACGCGTCGGCCTTGCGGTCGCGGCCGCCGGCACGCACCCCTTCTCGGACTGGAAGGACCAGGTCCTTTCCCCCGGCGTCCGCTACGACAGCATCGTCGAAGAGCTGCAGCAGCTGGCGCGATCGCTGCTGATCTTCGGTCTTCACGTCCACGTCGCGGTGCCGGACAAGCAGACCGCCATCGACTTGATGAACCAGGCGCGGTACTTCCTGCCGCACCTGCTCGCATTGTCGACGAGCTCGCCGTTCTGGATGGGTCGCGACACCGGCCTGAAATCCTATCGGACGACGATCTTCCGCCGTTTCCCGCGGACGGGCGTGCCGGACCACTTCAACTCCTGGGGCGAGTACGAGAACTACATCAAGCTGCTCGTCGATCTCAACTGCATCGATGATGCGCGGAAGATCTGGTGGGATGTTCGCCCGCATCCGACGTTCGGCACGCTGGAGTTCCGGGTCTGCGACGTACCAACCCGTCCGCAGGACGCGGTCATGTTTGGCGCCCTGTGCCAGGCCATCATTGTCAAGCTCTATAAGCTGTACACGAGCAACATGGGCTTCCGGCTCTATCGGCGGGCGCTCATCGAGGAAAATAAATGGCGCGCGGCGCGCTGGGGTCTCGATGGCAAGCTGATCGACTTCGGCCGCAGGGTCGAGGTCCCCATGCGGGAGCTCGCGCTGGAGCTGCTGGAGTTCGTGGACGACGTGGTCGATCCGCTGGGCAGCCGGGACGCAGTCAACCATGTGCACGCGATCCTGCGGGATGGCACGAGCGCCGATCGGCAGCTGGCGGTCTACCGCCAGACCGGTGATCTCCGGGCGGTGATGCGGCACCTGATTCGTGAAACACGCGACGGCGTGGAAAGGACCGGGAGCGGGCAATGAAGATCGGGTTGATGGTCGGCCGCGAATACAGCTTTCCTCCTGCATTCATCGAGCGGGTCGATCAGCTCGGAGCGAAGGACGGAATCACCGCCGAAATGGTGTCGCTCGGCGGTACGAGGATGGAGGGCCCGTCTCCCTACCGGGTGATCGTGGACCGCATCTCGCACGAAGTGGAGTATTACCGCGGGGCCTTGAAAAATGCCGTCCTGCACGGTACCTACGTGATCAATAACCCGTTCTGGTGGACGGCGGACGACAAGTTCTTCAACTACGCGGTCATGGCGAAACTGGGCTGCGCGATCCCCCGGACGGTGCTGATTCCTCAGAAGGGATACCCGCAGGACATCGACCTGGCTCCTGAGTCGCTGCGGAATCTGCAGTTCCCGATCGACTGGGATGCCCTGCTCGACTACGTCGGGCGCCCCGCGATCCTGAAGCCGTATTCGGGGGGCGGGTGGAAGCACGTGTACAAGGTGAACGACACCCGCGAGCTGCTTGCGGCGTACGACCGGACGGCGCCTTATTGCATGACGCTCCAGCAGTTCATCGATTTCGACCAGTATGTCCGGTGCTTCACGTTCGGGAAGACCGACATCACCCCGGTTGCCTACGACGTGAAGGAGCGTCGGTACCTCGTCGATCACAATTACCTGTCCTCAGAGACCGGATCGCGGGTGGTGCGCGATGCACAGACGATCAACCTCGCGCTCGGGTACGAAATGAACACGATCGAGTTCGCGATCAAGGATGGCGTCCCGTACGCGATCGACTACCTCAACCCCGCGCCGGACTTCGAACGCGATCGGATCACTCCCTTCTACTTCGACATGGTCGTCGAGAAGATGGCGAACCTTGTCCTCGATCGCGCGCGGAATGGTGATCCGTCGCAATGCTGGCCGCGGTGGGAGGAGATGCTTGGAATCGGGCCTGCCTCGGGATTCACCGGCGCGCCGGGAACGGCGGCTCCCGCGACACCGTCTCCCAAACCGGTTGCTCCCGGGACGTCCGCAGGCGGCACGGCCCCTGCCGGAACGGCCGCGCCTGGACGCGACTGATGAACGAGATCGAGAGCTGGCACGGGCTGCTGCGCGTCGACGACGAGCTGACGCGGGAGTTTTGCACCGGGTTCGCGGCGTCGATGCGGGCGCGCCGGCTGACGTTCGGCGACCGGATTCACTGCCCCTTTCTGCGCCCGTTCTTTCTGAGCGCCATCGACGAGGCCTGCATCCGCCGCGCCGCCGAGACGCTCGCCGCGCTTGGCGAGCGGGTCGCGCGCGAAGCGATGTCGTCCCCCGAGCTCTTCGCGCAGCTCGGCGTGACCGAGGCTGAAGAGCGGCTGATCAGGATCGAACCAGGATACGAACGTGCGAGCACGGCATCGCGTGTCGACGCCTTCCTCCTGTCGTCGGGTCTGCATTTCGCTGAATACAACGCCGAGTCCCCGGCCGGCCCCGCCTACACCCAGCGTCTCGCGGAGCTCTTCGACTCGCTCCCCGTCATGGCCCGCTTCCGGGAGGGGCGCACGGTGCGCCATCGCCAGACGATCGAGCCGTTGCTGGCGGCCCTGCTCGAGAGTTATCGCGAGTGGGGGGGGCGCGCCCAGCCGCCGACCGTCGCGATCGTCGACTGGCGGGATGTGCCGACATGGGCCGAATTCGAGATCCTCCGGGACGCCTTCGTCGCGGCGGGCGTGCCGACCATGGTGTGCACCCCGCGCGAGCTGGAGTTCGATGGCGCGACCCTTTCGACCGGCGGAACGCGCATCGATCTCGTGTATCGCCGAGTACTGCTCAACGACATCGTCTCGAACCCTGACGCGTGCGCCGCATTGGTCAAGGCATACGAGGCGCGGGCGGTCTGCGTTGCGAACACCTTCAGGTGCAAGCTGCCGCACAAGAAGGCGTTCTTCGCCGTGCTGACCGATCCCCGGAACGCGAAGCTGTTCTCGCCGCTGGAGCATGCAGTGATCGCGGCGCACGTGCCCTGGACGCGCCTGGTGGCTGACCGGTCGGCGGAGAAGGACGGGACGGAACTGCCTCTGCTGGAAATGGTTCGCCGGGACCGTGAAACCCTGGTGCTGAAGCCGAATGACGAATACGGCGGCAAAGGGGTGATCCTCGGCTGGGAGGCGGACCCGAGCGCGTGGGACGCGGCAGTGGATGCGGCCCTGCGTGACCCACCCGGTGCGTGGATCGTACAGGAACGGATTCCCGTGCGCCGGGAGATCTTCCCCCAGTTCGACGATGCCGGCGATGTGACGAATAGAGAGATGCTCGTGGACCTGGCGCCTTACCTGTTTCGCGGAAGGATGTCCGGCTTTCTCACGAGGCTGAGTACGACGGGGCTGGCGAACGTCACCTCCGGCGGCGGCCAGGTGCCCGCCTTCGTCATCGAGCCCTGATCGGTTCTCCTGGCGCCGCGATACCCCAAGGGCAGGCTGGTACAATCTACGGATGTTTTTTGGTGTCGTTCCAGATGATCTTGGACCGGGCGCTCGCAACGCCGTCGAGGTATGTCTCGGTATTCAGCCGGGCGAGCACGTCGCCCTCGTCGCGGACGAGGCGAGCCGCGGTGTTGCGGCTGCTCTCGAGGTCGCCCTGGTCGAGCGTGGAGCAGACGCGCATCCCCTCCTGATCGAATCGGTGACCGATCGGCCCATGCGAACGGCACCGGCCCAGATCCTCGAGGCGCTCGAGCACGCCGATGCCGGCATCATGTGCGTTCAGCCGCAGGAAGGGGAGCTCCCGGCGCGCATGGCGATCGTGGCGGTCATCGAGCGGCGACGCATACGGTACGCGCACATGGTGGGGGTGACGCCCCGGATCATGCGCGAAGGGATGCGTGCTGATTACCGGCAGGTGGATCGCCTGAGTCAGACGCTGTGCGCGCGCATGGAGCACGCCACGTCGCTGACGGTGAAGACGGCGTCGGGCACCGACTTCCGGGCGACCTTCGATCACTCGCTGGCCTGGGTCAAGACGAGCGGAATCATCAATCCGCGATACTGGTCCAACTTGCCCGCGGGAGAGGTGTTCACGACACCCGGTTCGGTGGACGGCCGTTTCATCTGCGACGGGACCGCCGGCGACTACTTCAACGCCAAGTACGGCGAGTTGCACCGGCATCCGCTGGTGCTCGAGATTCGCGGCGGACGCCTGATCGCCGCCGAATGCGACCACGCCGATCTGCAGCGCGACTTCTGGGAGTACTGCCACACCGATGCGAACAGCGACCGTGTGGGAGAGCTGGCCTTCGGCACGAACCTCGGCCTGCGCGAGATGATCGGGATCCTGCTGCAGGACGAGAAGGTACCCGGCGTCCACATCGCCTTCGGCGATCCCTATGGCAGCCAGACGCACGCCGACTGGAAGTCCCAAACTCACGTCGACGTCCTGACCCGCCACTGCGATGTCTGGATCGACGGCGAACAGGTTATTGCGGACGGCCAGTATTTGCTCGAGCGCTTCGCGCTCTCGCCTAATTTGATTGCGGATGGGGGATTGCGGATTGCGGATTGACGGATTGTGGGTTGGTGATTCCCCAATCCCTAATCCCTGATCGATTACCACCTACTCAAATATTCCCGCATCTGCTCCTTCCAGTACGGCCAGTCGTGGCCCCCGCGCGGCCCCCAATCATCCAGATAGTGCCGGATCCCTTTCCGCGACAGGATCGCCGAGAGATCGTAGGAATGACGACGGTCTTCGAAGGGCCCGGTGCCGGTGGCAAGACGGATCTCGCAGCTCTCGAACTGCTCGAAGTACCACGGATCCGTCAGGTTGTTCAGGTAATCCACCGGATTGTGAAAGTAAAAGTTCTCGTCGTAGCCCCCGCTCATCATCGATCGAAGATCGAAGACGCCTGACAACGCGTAGCAGCGCTTGACGAGATGCGGGTAGCGGAACAACGTGTTCGCCGCGTGATACGCCCCGAGTGACGCGCCCGTCGTCGAGATCGGAATCTCGGAGCTCTGACAATGAGTGTGGATGAACGGTATGACTTCGTTCCGGATGTACTCGTCGAACAGCCGCTGCCGCCAGCTCCGGTGAGAGGGGTGAGCCCCCTTGTTCATGAACGAATCGCTGTTGTTCGAGCCGACGCAGATGATCTTCACGCGCCCGCCGTCGACGAAGTCGCCGAGCGCGCTGATCAGGCCGTTGCGTTCCAGCTCCCACTCGTCGCCGTGGCTGGTGGGAAACGCGAGCAGTGGCGGCCCCCAGTGCCCGAAGACGGCAACCCCGAGGTCGTATCCGAGCCGGGGGGAATACCAGCGGTGATGCTCGATGTGCATGTGTCAGCGGATTTTACCCAATCGCAGGGCGACTGCGTCCGGGCCGAAGTTGCAACCGGCCCGCTTGTGATTGAAACTCAGCTCATCATTTATTGGTGATCATCTCGTGGCCCAGTCGGGCGGTCCGCATCGAGCCGACTCCTCCTGCACCACCCGGGCCGGGAGGGAGTCACGAGTCGCAGTGGCCTGGGGGATCGTGGCCGGTCTGGTGGCCGGGCTCGCCTGCGTGGGGCTCGGCACGCTGTTCATCAGGTCCTACGGGATCGCTCTGTTCCTCGCCACGCCATTCGTCGTGGGTGCGGCGAGCGCGTTCGTAGCCGAATCGATCAATCCACGAGGGGTGAGTCAGGCCCTCTTCACCGTTCTCGGCACGATCGGCGTCATCGCTGGCGCCCTGTTGCTCCTTGCCGTCGAGGGACTGCTCTGCATGCTGATGGCGGCTCCGCTCGCGCTGCCGCTCGCCCTGCTCGGCGGCATGGTCGGCCAGAGCATCAGGCGATGGGAGGCCGGCGGACCGGTCGGCGCCGCACTGCTCGTGTTGCTGGTCCCGTCGGGACAGTTGATCGACAAAGCCGTCGAACAAACGCCCAGCCGGGTGGTTCATTCGGCGATAGTCGTAAACGCTTCGCCCGCACAGGTGTGGGATCACGTCGTCAAGTTCGATGACATCGGCACGCCACCGGCCTGGTATTTCCGTGCTGGCCTGTCGTACCCGGTGCGCGCACGGATCGAGGGGACAGGCGTGGGCGCGATCCGCTGGTGCGAGTTCACGACCGGCTCGTTCCGCGAGCCGATCACCGCGTGGGACGCGCCTGCCCGGCTGGCATTCGACGTTACCGAGCAACCGGCGCCCCTCACGGAGTGGAGCCCCTAAGTCAACCTGTATGCGCCGCGCGTACAGGAATTCTTCAAGACGACGAAAGGCGAGTTCCGGCTGGTCCCGCTACCGGATGGTCGAACGAGGCTTGAAGGGCGGACGTGGTATTCCGTGAACATGCAGCCGCAGATCTACTGGACGATGATCTCGAACGCGATCATTCACCGCATACATGACCGGGTGCTTCGACATATCAAGGATGAAACCGAGACGGCGGCAGGCACTTCCGTCGTCACCCGCTCCGTCGCATCACTGAAATCAGCACGACGCCAATGAGAAGAAAGTCACCTTGTGTCCCGCAAGAACACGTTCACCGTTTGTCCGGATATCCGGGCTTCGAAAGAAGTCTGGGCGGCGCGGCGGACCCCGGTTTCACGTTGTAGCGATACGCCTCGATCAGCCAGCGGCCACCGCTGCACTACCAGCGTCGAGAGTCCGTCCGCATTGGGCTGGAGGTTGCCGGTGGCATCCAGGACACCGCGGAGCTCCCATTTCGAATCAACAACCGCCACCGACTCGCTGAGGCATCGCACGCTGCCGAACGACAGGATGGGCCTGGAGCCGCGGTACTCCTTCCGCATGAACTGTTCGGTGCGGTTCTGCTGGATCGTCCGGCGCCCTCGTTCGGTGGAGCCATCCGCGTGCCCGATGTCGCCCTCGACGGCCCACAGCGCGCCGACGGCCATCGGATCGAGCTTCATCCATGCGACGTTGAAGCCACTTTCGTTGCCGCGAATCGCCCGTTCGTCCCCCGGCGTGCATCCATTCGGCCCGGTCGCGGCCTGGCCCGGACGCGGTGGCGCCGGCGCCGCCGGTGGCGGAGATGGTCACGTAACCGACTGTGCCGGCAGCGGGGCTGTGCGCAGGCGCGCGACATCCTCCTGGATCGTCGAGAACAGGGCCTCGACCATCGCCCGGCCCCTGTCCACCGTCGCGAGGGTCGCATCGCCCCACACTCCGCTGGGAGAGTAGAGGCCCGGGGCTCCGAGCTGCCGGGTCAGGCGCACCGGTCCAGGAGGGGCCTCGGCCACGTCCTTGACGGCCAGCTTCATGTTCACCGCGGCAGGATCGATGTACAGCATCATCGAGGTTTCGATCTCGTCGGCGTGCGATCCTCGCTCCTGTTGCCGGATGCGCGCGGCCACTGGCTCCAGTGCGGCGGCCAGGTCCGTATAGCGCAACAGGACTCCCTCCGGGGCCAGGGCCGCAGCCGCCGCCTGGAGCGGGCGAATCGTTGAGATTCCGGTATTGAGCACGTAGAAACGCCTCGGACCGTATCGGGCCAGGCTTCGGACCACCTGAACGGTGACATCGCGCGCCGTTTCGAGAGTCAGCGACGTCGATCCAGGGTAATCGAGGAAGGCCGGATAAAAATGATAGGTGAGCGGCGGGGTCACGACGACGGCCGAGGAGGAGAGCGTACGGTCAGCGAAATAGTCGGCGAGCGTCAGGTCGTTGCGCAGCTTGAGGTGCGGCCCGTGTTCCTTCAGCGCCGCGCCGAGCGGAATGACAACGACGGTCTCAGGTCGCAGTATTGCCTGGGCCTCGACCCACGAATGCGTTTCGAGCCGAATGTCTTTCGCGGTAGCCGGCGCCTGCCCCGAGGCTCCTGCCAGACCGGCGAACGCCACAGCGGAGACCAACCAGCTGAATCGCATGCTCAACTCCAGAAGTCGCCGGTCTCTACACTCTTGACACGATCGAGAACCGCGGTCGGTTGAACTGTACACTGGCGCCATGTCGGACTGGGATGCGGCGCGCTACCACCGCGTGTCGGAACCGCAGCGTGCGTGGGGGCTGAGGGTGCTCGACCGATTGGCGCCGGCGGACGGCGAACGGATACTCGATGTCGGGTGCGGGACGGGCCGCCTCATGTCGCAGATACACGCACGAGTCACTTCGGTTCAACTGACGGGGATGGACCGATCGGCCGCCATGGTGGCCGAAGCGAAGCGACACGCGCCGCCTGGCGTTCGACTGGTACAGGCCGATGCCACCGCCCTGCCATTCGCCACACGGTTCGATGCCGTCTTCAGCACGGCGACGTTTCACTGGGTCCCGGATCACCCGCTGCTGTTTCGCGAGATTCACCGGGTGCTGTGTTCAGGTGGACGACTCGTGTCGCAGGCAGGCGGCGGGCCCAACCTCGATCGTTTCTACCGCAGGACCGCCACCCTGACGCGCGAGCCGCGGTTCGCGCACTGCTTCGACGGGTGGCGGGATCCCTGGACTTTCGCCGAGGTCGGCGACACGCGTGATCGCCTTCTTCATGCAGGCTTCGTCGACGTCGAGGTGTGGCTCGAATCGTCGCCTACGACGCTGCCGGACGGCGCGAGCTACAGCGAGTTCATCAAGACCGTGTGCCTTCGACACCAGCTCGATCGCGTCCCGCCGGAGCATCGCGGAGCGTTCGTCCAGGCACTCACCGACAGGGCGGCGAACGATCAGCCCGCCTTCACCCTCGACTACTGGCGGCTGAACATCGATGCTCGAAAAGAGTGAACAGGCATATGCCGCGCGGGAGCGGCAGCACGGATCGAAGCGCGATGACGAGCGCCGCACGTCGGCACGGCTCGCCAGGCTGAGACTCGCGACATTTCTGCCCGGTATCGGAGCCATGATCTGGTGGGTGGGCTTTGGCGGAGACGCCATCGCCTGTGCCGCCGGTGTCACGCTCCTCCTCGCGTTTGCCGCCCTCGTCGTCCGGCATGCGCGCGTCGAAGCACGGGCCGCCTGGTTCGACGCGTTGCGCGTGGTGAACGCGCGCGGGATCTCGCGGCTTTATCGCCGCTGGGACGCGCTGCCTGACGCGCAGCCGCCGGCCGGAGTCGAGGTGGACGGGCATCCCTATGCCATCGATCTGGACGTCTTCGGACGGGCCTCGGTGTTCCAGTGGATTGGCCCTGCGGCGACCACGTTCGGCAGCCGCCTTCTGGCGGAATGGTTGCTGCATCCCGCGCCCCCCGTTGAAGTGAGGAGCCGGCAGGACGCCATCGCGGAGTTGTCGTCGTGTGACGCCTGGCGGGAAGAGCTTGCGGCGTTTGGCGTCGTCGCGGGGGCTTCAAGGCCCGAGCCGATCGAAACGTTCCTGTTCTGGGCCGCGAGCTCCGCGGCCCCGCTCCCGGCGTACGCGGCGGTCCGCCTCGCCGTCTACGCCATCCTCGTCTCCATGTGGGGATTGCTCTTGTTGCACCTGACGGGTGCAATGCCAAACAGCATGTGGGGCATTCCGCTGATCCTGGGTGTAGTGCTGTCTTTCTTCACCGCGAAACCCGTGTCACACGCGTTCGATCAGGCCGGCGCCGGCGAGCGAACGGTCCGGCAGTACGCGGGAGTGCTCGCCCATATCGAGTCGCAGCACTTTGCATCTCGCTCGCTGGCGGCCCTGCAGCAACGGCTGACAGTGAGCGGGGACCATCACCCAACCAGGTCAGCGCCCGCGGCCATGCGGACGCTGAATCGCATTCTTGGTTTCGCCGATCTCCGCCGAGGTGCGGCGCTGCTGCACTTTCCGATCCAGGCATTCACGCTCTGGGACTTCCATTGCCTGTTCGCCCTCGACACGTGGCGCCGTGGGGCCGGTCTCCGGGTGCGGGACTGGTTTCAGGCAGCAGGCGAGCTCGACGCCCTTTCGTGTCTGGCGGGAATCCGCCGCGACAACCCAGACTGGTGCTTCCCGACCGTCAGCCTGGAGCACCAGTACGTGGCGACAGCGCTCGGTCATCCGCTGTTGCCGCCGGCGCGGCGCGTCACCAACGACGTGCGACTTGGACCGCCGGGGACAGTGCTGCTCGTCACCGGCTCGAACATGTCGGGCAAGAGCACGCTTCTCCGCGCGATCGGCGTGAACGCGCTGCTGGCCGAAGCCGGCGCGCCGGTGTGCGCATCCATGCTGCGGATCCCGCCCTGCGACGTGCAGACCAGCATCAGGATCCAGGACTCGCTCGAGCGCGGCGTGTCGTACTTCATGGCCGCCCTCGCCCGGCTCAAAGGGGTCATCGATGCGGCCGAACGTCCGGCCGTTGCCCACGATACCGACGACCGTCGAGTCCTGCTCTATCTGCTCGACGAAATTCTCCAGGGGACCAACAGCGCCGAGCGCGGAATTGCCGTTCAGGCGGTGACGAGGCACCTGCTCGAGGCAGGCGCCATTGGGGCGATGACCACTCATGACCTGAACCTGGCGGCGGAAGAGCCGCTCAAGAGCCACGCGCGGCTGGTGCACTTCACCGAGATCGTCGACGAAGGCGGCACCATGAAATTCGACTACAGTCTCCGCGAAGGTCTGGCGACATCGCGCAACGCCTTGCGGTTGATGGAGCTGATCGGGATCGACCTAACTCAACCGTAATCTGTCGCTGAGGTGGCATTCGCATTGCGTCCATCATCGACAGAGGAGGACCCAATGAGCAATCGTACTTATGGAATTCTGGCCAGCGTCATCGGTTCAGCGCTGGGCGCATGGTGGTTTTCACGCCGACGGATGGCTTCAACCAAACGGAGCGCGGTGGAACGCGGAACGGTCATTTTCGATAACACCCCGACCGCGACGCCGCTGTCGACCGAAGGGAACCTCTGATTCGCTCAGTGCCGTGAAGCGACTTGGTGGACGTCGAACTGCCCTCCCTGATGTTCCCCCGCCCTCGGGGGGGAACACCACCTTGGGGCGCTCGCGAACCAGCGTGGTCAGTGCTCTTGATTCAGCCTTTGGATGCGCTGATCACCGTTTGCCCGGTGAAGATGAGGGACGCGTGGTGGGGGCAGAGCTCTCACCCACCGGGATCGCTCGCCCGGCGTAACCGCCGTCGACTGGCACAGACGCTCCAGCCGACATACTCGCAGCACGGAGGGCCGACTGGGTTTTCCGCACCGCGTGCCGCCAGAGTCCGCGCGGGTGATATCGCCCCAGAATCATCGCCTTGACAGCGGCCTCGGCCCACCTGAACTCATGCGCGGCGCTGCCGATCTCCGCAGCCAGTTCGTCCCCGTAATATGTCTGCCACTTGCGCCATCCTTCTTCGTAGGCCGCCAGCGAGGCCTCATCTCCCTCCAGGAAAGGCCGCTGGCTCCGCATGACGGCCAACGTTTCTCGAAGCATCCGTCCGGCGCTGCCGCTCATATTCGCCGCATGCTTGCGATAATGCGCGACGACCTGTGCGTGGTCATGGACGGGATGATGACGCGCGATGCGCAAGTACATCTCGTAGTCGGCTGACGCGTCGACATCCTTGTTGAAGCCTCCGATCCGCTCGAGCGCCTCCCGGCGGAATGCCACCATAGCCGGCATCCAGATGTAATTGCGGCGGAGCAATTCGCGATAGTGATCGCGGACGATGCGCGGCTGCTCTGACGTGATGGTGAGGGTGCCAGACTCGTCCATCATCTTGCAGCGCCCGAAGGTGAACGCGCACTCTGGGTGCTCGTCCAGCTGCCCGGCACCGATGTCGACGGCGCCGGGTGCGAGCCGATCGTCAGCGTCCAGGAAGATCACGTACCGGCCGTGGCTTTCCCGCAGGCCGCGGTTCCGAGCGGCCGCGAGACCAGCGTTTCCTTGGCGCACGGAACGAAAGTCGTTCGATGTCTCGAACGTCGCGACGACTTCGGGAGTCGAATCGGTGCTCCCGTCATCAATCACGATGATTTCGGTCCGGACGTCCGGGGTACCGACGCTCGCCAGTGCGTCGCCCAGAAATCGTCCGTGGTTGTAGCACGGGATCACGACCGAGACGAGCGGCGCCTCAACCACCGCGATTCCCCTCGCTGCCCTGCCCGACGTTGACGCCCAACCGCCAGTCGGGCAGCGTATGGACATTGCCCCGAACCCACCCGCCGCCCGGGCCGTTCAGCACCAGGCGGTCGAATGACCAGTATCCAAACGAGCGGTGAATGGCTTCAGGAATATTACTCAGAGTGCGAAGAAGGTCGCCGTTTTCGAACGATCGACGGAGATGTCCGGCGAGGTCAGCCCAGGCAGCGTCTGCCGGCCGAATGACGATCGCGTGCGCTCGATCCGCTATCACCTTTATTTCAGGAGCAAAAGAAGTTCCAGCCAGGACAGTGACGTTTATTCATTGAAGATAAACAGGTTGTCGTTCGGACCCGTCGTGTCGGCTGCTTGGCTCTGATTCAGCAAATGCCCGTAGCCGCATGTAAATTTGACCCTCCCCGCCACCATCGTTCGAGTGGGGTGGAGCGTGATCAGCCTCGGCTGTTGATTGCAACAACGATACCCGCGTTCTAGTGGTCCTGCACTTGCACTTCGGCCCGACAGGGAGCTGATGAGAACCTGCGTAGCACTCCAAGCCCACCGTCCGCTCAGGAGCCTGCTCGCCGCAGTGCTGCTTTGCAGTCTGGCCGCCTGTCGGCAAGGCGTGCCGATCATCGACACCGCGCCTCGACCGACGCAAGCTGACGGTACGATCAGCGGCACCGTGCGCGGACCCGAAGGCACCAGCGCGATCGACGGCCGCGCGGTCGAGGTCGTCAACGTCGACACGGGCGAACGGCAGAAAGTCACCACGAATAACGCCGGTGGTTTCACGTTCAAGGTCCGCCCTGGCAAGTACCGCGTCGAGGTCGTAGTCCTGCAGGGGGAAGTGGTGTTGAAGCGGCCCGGGATCATCAGTGTCAACCGGAGCGACGTCGACGCACACGCGGATTTCATCCTTGGCTCGTCCCGGGTCTTGAAGCAACGCTGGCCGAGACTCCGGGGTGACGACGGCCTCGGTTCGCCGATCGCCTGACCCGGCTTCGGCCGGCCCTCGCCGTCGATACGCCGGTCAACCGGCTGTACAATCCCGCCACAGATGACCCGCATGTACATCGGCGTGATCGTGTGCGAATGCGCCGTAATCGCCGCGCTCTGGGCGTTCAGCCGCGTCTTCGCGTAACCGATGCACGCTCTCGACTGGCTCGTCGTCGCAGCCTACCTCGTGTGGATTGTCTGGGACGGTCTTCGCAAGACGCATTCAACCGACCAGCTCGAGGGCTACTTCCTCGCGAACCGGAGCCTGCCGTGGTGGGCAGTCGGTCTGTCGGTCATGGCCACCCAGTTGAGCGCGATCACGCTCGTGGGCGCGACCGGCCAGGGGTATGCGGACGGAATGCGGTTCGTGCAGTTCTACTTCGGACTGCCGCTCGCGATGATCATCCTCTCGCTGACCCTCGTGCCATTTTTTCATCGCGCGCGCGTCTATACCGCCTACGAGTTTCTCGAGAAGCGGTTCGATCTGAAGACACGCACGCTCGCCAGCCTTCTCTTCCTGCTGTCCCGCGGACTCTCGTGCGGGGTGATCATTGCCGCTCCCGCCGTGATTCTTTCGATCGTGCTCGGATGGAACCTGACGCTGACCATCCTCGCCATCGGTCTGCCCACGGCGCTCTACACGATCGTCGGCGGTGTGCAGGCGGTGACATGGACCGACGTCAAGCAGATGGCGGTCATCGTCGCGGGCGTAGTCGCGACGGTCGTCATGCTGCTGCTCGGTCTCCCGGACGACATCAGCCTCGGCGGGGCGCTCGACGTCGCTGGAGCGGCAGGTCGTCTCAACGCGGTCGACTTCAGTTTCGACTGGAACCAGACGTATACCTTCTGGTCGGGCCTTCTGGGCGGGTTGTTTCTGATGTTGTCGTACTTCGGGTGCGATCAGAGCCAGGTGCAACGCTACCTCACGGCCAAATCCGTGGACGAAGGTCGGCAGTCGCTGCTGATGAGCGCGTATTTCAAGATTCCGCTGCAGGCGCTCGTGCTGATGATGGGTGTGCTCGTCTACGTCTTCTACCTCTTTACTCAGCCGCCGATGCTGTTCAATACCAGGCACGCGGAATCCATTGGCAAGAGCTCGCGCGCGGCTGATTACCAGCGGCTCGAGGCCGAGTTCGCCGGGGCGTTCGCCGCCCGCAGGGCTGCTTCAGCGGCATTCGCCGCGTCGTCCGACGACGACGGCGCACGCGCGGCATTCCAGTCGAGCGACGGCGCGATCAGGGACGTGAGACGCCGTGCGGCGGCTCTCGTCCACGAGGTCACGGGTGACGATGCATACAAGGGGGCGACGGGCGATACGCCGGCGCCGGACGTGAACTATGTGTTCCCGACCTTCATCACCACCCGGTTGCCGATCGGTCTCGCGGGGCTGATGATCGCGGCGATCTTCGCGGCGGCGATGTCGAGCATCGCGGCGGAGTTGAACTCGCTGGCGACGTCGAGCGTCATCGATATCTATCGCCGGCACGTGAGACCGGACGCAAGCGACGCGCACTACCTGCGGGTGTCGAAGATCTCCACCGGTGTGTGGGGGCTGTTCGCGTGCGGGGTCGCAACGTTCGCCGCCGGCCTCGGCTCCCTGATCGAGGTCGTGAATCGGTTCGGCTCGTTCTTCTACGGATCGTTGCTGGGCGTGTTCGTGCTGGCGCTGGCGTTCCGTCGCACGAACGGGCACGGGGCCTTCGCAGGGCTTCTTGCCGGCATGGCGGCGGTGGCCCTGTTCGCATTCCACCCGGCGACGAAAGGGGTGTCATTCCTGTGGCAAAACCCGATCGGGATGATCGTCGTCGTCCTGACCGGGTTGATCGTGAGCGGTCTGACCGGTGGCCGGCGGACGGAGAACACGGCATGAGATCCTGCTTCCTGGTTCTGGCCTTCGCGGTACTCACGCTCGCGCAACCCCGATCGCAATACGACCTGCTCATCAGCGGGGGTATGGTTCTGGACGGTAGCGGGGCGCCCGCCCGGCGTGCCGATGTCGGGGTCAAGGATGGCCGCATCACCATGGTTGGCAAGATCGGCCGCGTCGAGGCACGCGAGGTCATCGAAGCGGCGGGCCTGACGATCGCTCCCGGCTTCATCGACGTCCATACGCACGCGGACGACATCTGGGAACGCCCATTGGCGGAGAACTTCGTCCGCATGGGCGTCACGTCGATCGTGGCGGGCAACTGCGGCGGGTCCGCGGACGACGTCGCGGCCGCGCTCGCGCGTGCGGGTGAGGTACCGGCATCGGTGAACTTCTCGACCCTGATCGGGCACAACACCATCCGTCGGGCGGTGATGGGCAGCGAGAACCGCGATCCGACGATCGCGGAGCTAACGAAGATGAAGGCGCTGGTCTGGAAAGCGATGGCCGACGGTGCCGTTGGCTTTTCGACCGGCCTGCAGTATGTGCCCGGCACCTACTCCAGGACTTCCGAAATCATCGAACTGGCCCGGGTAGCGGCGAATGCGGGTGGGCTGTACGCGTCGCACATGCGCAACGAAGGGACGCTGCTCGAGGAGTCGATCCAGGAAGCGCTTCGAGTCGGAACCGAGGCCGGCGCCCGCGTCCAGATTTCACACCTGAAGGTCGACAGCCCGAGCCGGTGGGGCGCGAGTCAGAAGGCGCTCGCGATGATCGACGCGGCCAGGGCGCGCGGGCTCCAGGTCGAAGCGGACCAGTACGCCTACACCGCCGCGAGCTCCACGCTCGGCATTCGCTTCCCTTCCTGGGTGCTGGAAGGCGGACAGCCGAAGATCCAGGAACGCCTGAGTTCAGCCGAGACCTGGCCCAGGATCAAGAAGGAAATGCAGGGGCTACTCGCCGAACGCGGATTGAAAGACCTGTCGTTCGCTCGGATCGCCTCCTATCGGGCGGATCCCACTCTGAACGGTCTCTCGATCCAGCAGGCTGCCGAGCGGCTCAAAGGGTCTGGATCGCCGGATGCGCAACTCGAAACGGCGCGCGACATGATGCTCGCCGGGGGCGCCTCGATGGTCTACCACTTCATGTCGGAGATCGACATCGAGCGGATCATGCGGCATCCGTATGTCGGGGTCGCCTCCGACAGCAGCGTTCTCGCCGCCGGTGCTGGAGTGCCCCACCCCAGGGGATACGGCAACAACCCGCGCGTGCTGGGAGAGTATGTGCGGGTGCGCAAGGTGCTCAGCCTGGCCGAAGCGGTCCGCAAGATGACGTCTCTGCCTGCGCAACACTTTCGCTTTCCCGACCGCGGCCTGATCCGGCCGGGTCAGGCCGCCGATCTTGTGCTGTTCGACCCGGCCACCGTCGGTGACACGGCGACGTTCGAAAAACCACATGCGTACCCGAACGGAATCCCGTACGTCATCGTGAACGGCGTCGTGGTGGTGAGGAACGGTCAACACACGGGTGCCAAGCCAGGTGTGGTGCTGACCAGCGCCCCGGCCGCGAGGTGAAGGGGTCGGGGTGCGGAGTTCTGTGTTCGTAGTTCTGAATTTCTTCCGGGCTCAGTCTTCGTGGAAGGTGAAGTAGAGCGCGATCGGGAGAGCGAGCGCGCACAGCCCGATCGCCGCGAATCCTGCGAGGACGATCGGATTGGCCAGAGGATCGGTCAGCGCTGGTAGTGAGAGTCCCGACCATGCACCGGCTACGTCCCGCATCCACGTCAGCGACCTGCTGATGTCGGCACGATCCCGAGCGCTGTCGCAAGCAGCCCCACCTCGTCTTCGCGGCTGCAAACCGGGCTACGCACGATCGCCCGCCTTCGGGTGACCGCCCAGGAGACCGGCAAGTCTGTGGCGCGCGCGGAACAATAGTGGCTTGATGCTGCCTGTCTTCAAGCCGAGTGCCGCGCCGATCTTCTGGTGCGACGAGCCTTGCGCGTAGGCGAGCCCGAGGAGCTCCCGCTCCCGTCGTTTCAGCCGGCCGAAGGCCCGGGTAAGATCCAGCCGTGTTTCGGCGCCTCGAGCGGACGCGCTGTCGGTCGCGTCGATTTCGATCGAGCCGGCCACCATGTCCGGCGTACCCGCTCGCCGGCAGTACCGGTCGCGCGCAAGATTCGTACGGCCGGGAGGATCCGGCCGAACGGCGCGCCAAGGCTGCGCACCTGGGCCGCGTTCGGTGCGATCGGGGTCGCCTCGAGGAACCGGCGGCCCGCCGGGCTGTCGACGTAGGCCAGCAGCTCTTCGTTCGAAGCGAACCGATCGAGGATCTCGTTATGGACCTCGGCGTTGAGCCTTGAAATCCGGTGCCACCTGCGGTAATCGACGACGTACCGGATCAGGCTGAACAAGGCAAACAAGACAACGCAGAACACCGTGAAAGCGGCCATGAATTCGAGCGCGTCCCGCCACATGCGCAGCGATTCCTGCTTCGCGTCGGTCGGCTGACTGACCGAGTAGTTCGACTCGTACCGTTCGAGATAGTAGCCGGGGTTTCGCGGCACATCGGGATACTGCGCGACGAATGCCGCCACCTGCGGATAGGAGGCCAGGTACGACGCATTCGTCATCAAGGTCGGGTCGAGCCGCATCACTCGTCCGAGGCCCGGGGGGGTACTGCTCCAGAACCTTGTAGAAATCCCGCCGCGTCTCGGCGGCGTTCTGGTTCAGCGGAACAGCCGCCTGGCTGCTCTGGACCGTACCCGCGCGCTTCTCGGCCGCCGGCGCCTCAGGAGCCTGCGTGGTCGCCGCAGCGCGGGCAGGGCCGGCCAGGGTGGCGGCGGTCACGATTACGGCCGCAATGGCGGGTCGAACGCGAAAATCGATCATGAAGAAGGGCTCCTACTGGTAATACGGTTCAGGGGGTGGGGGGGTTAACACGGGGAGGGTTGCAGCCACGTGCGGTGTGCGACGTGCGGTGTGCGACGTGCGAGTGCACGTGCGGGGTGCCAGGTGCGGTGTGCGACGCGCTCAGGTGG
>JACDBQ010000122.1 GCA_013694845.1 Acidobacteriota bacterium | reverse complement strand
CTGTTGACCATCGCCTTTCCTCTGGGGTCCCCGGAGCGCGGATGATCTCAACTGGAACGGACCTGCCGAACACAACCATGGGCGTGATCTGCTGGAGTATGCAGTCCAAATAAAAAGGCCCGGCGAGAGCGCCGAGCCGTCCTTGAAGTTTTCCCCGTTGCAAGTTGGAGGGCGAAAATTGGTCGGGGCGAGTGGATTCGAACCACCGACCCCTCGGTCCCGAACCGAGTGCTCTACCAGGCTGAGCCACGCCCCGACTGAAAGCGTGCAGGCATTGTACATCACCGGCCCAGAAGCAACCCCCGAATTCGCGGCGTCACGCAGAACACCCGCTTCGGCCGATAGGTCCAACCACCAGCATCCGGCGGCCACGGGTGAGCGTTATACTCTGCCTCTATGTCGGGAGCTGATCATGGCGCTGTCCGGACGCCGGCCGGCATCGCCAAACCGGTAGCATCCACCTGGCTGCAGTCGCCGGTATCGCTCCAGTCGCATGCCTGAGTTCCTGGCTCTGTCAGAAGCGGTGTCGCGCTATGTGCCTCCCGACTCATCGGTGGCGCTCGAAGGCTTTACCCACCTCATCCCCTTTGCCGCCGGCCACGAGATCATCCGGCAGCGCCTGACCGGCCTGACCCTGATCCGCATGACCCCGGATCTGCTCTACGACCAGATGATCGGCTGCGGCTGCGCGCGGAAGCTGATGTTCTCGTGGGGAGGCAATCCCGGCGTCGGCTCGCTGCATCGCCTGAGGGACGCCGTGGAGCACGCCTGGCCCGGGCCTCTTGAGATCGAGGAGCACAGCCACTCGGCGATGGCCCATGGATACGCGGCGGGAGCCGCCGGCATGCCCTGCGCGATCTTTCGCGGCTACGCCGGATCCGACCTCACCCAGGTCAATCCCCGCATCCAGTCGATCGTCTGCCCGTTCACCGGCGAGCACCTGACCGCTGTGCCGGCGATCCGGCCCGATCTGGCGATCATCCACGCGCAGAAGGCCGATCGTCGCGGCAACGTCCTGATCAGCGGGATCGTCGGTGTCCAGAAAGAAGCGGTGCTGGCGGCCACGCGCGCGATCGTCACGGTCGAAGAGATCGTCGACGACCTCGGGACCGCCGGCACCAATGCGGTCGTGCTCCCGGCATGGACGATTCAGGTGATCGTGCACGCGCCGGGTGGCGCGCGTCCGTCGTATGCGCACGGCTATTACCAGCGCGACAACGCGTTCTACACTGAGTGGGACGCGATCGCTCGGGACCGCGCCCGGTTTACGCAGTGGATCGACGAGGAAGTGCGCGCGCCAAGAGCCGGCGCAGCGGGAGCGGCACGATCGTGACCTATACGCCCACCGAGATGATGACCGTCGCTGCGGCCCGCGCGCTGCGGAGCGAGGACATCTGCTTCGTCGGGATCGGCCTGCCGTCGGCCGCCTGCAATCTCGCGCGCCTGACCCACGCGCCCGGGCTGACCCTGGTCTACGAGTCAGGAACGATCGAAACCAAGCCTCACGTACTTCCTCTGTCGATCGGCGATGGCGAACTCTGTGAAACGGCGCTGACCACCGTGCCGGTGGTCGAGATGTTTCAATACTGGCTTCAGGGAGGGCGGATCACCGTCGGCTTTCTCGGCGGAGCGCAGGTGGATCGCTATGGGAACTTGAACAGTACGGTCGTCGGTCCATACGATCGTCCGAAGGTGCGTCTCCCCGGCAGCGGTGGTGCCACCGAGATCGCCGCACACTGCGGGCGCGTCTTCATCGTGATGCCGCACGATGCACGCGCGTTCGTGAGCAAACTCGATTTCCTGACGTCGATTGGTCACGGACCCACCGGTCGCGAACGGGAGGCCCTCGGCCTGCGGACCGAAGGGCCGACGTTGATCGTGACCGACCTCTGCACCATGCGCCCCGACCCCGAGACCCACGAGTTCGAAGTCGCCACCCTGCACCCGGGCGTCACCCAGGCAAGGGTCAGCGAGAATACCGGCTGGCCGGTGCGATTCATGAAGGACCTCGAAGGGACTCCCCCGCCCACGTCCGGCGAGCTTGCGGCATTGAGAGACCTCCTCGAACGGACCGATCGCGCCCACCGCAGGAAGCAGGATTCATGAGCGCTTCGTTTCATTCCGGCAGCCAGCCGCCGCTCCTCTACGACGGTTACCGGTCAACCCTGCGCCGCGCGCCGTCGAAGCCGCTGATCCGGCTGCCCGCGGCATTGTCCGACCTGCGGGAGCCGGTTCATGGCTGGTGGCCGATCGGCGAGACCGACAACGACCTCACCCGACAACATGCCGAGGAGCCCCAGGGCCAACGCATCATCGTCACGGGTCAGGTGCTCGACGAGGATGCGCGTCCGGTGACGGGAGCGCTGGTCGAGATCTGGCAGGCCAACGCGGGCGGACGTTACCGACACGTCAAGGACGACCATCCGGCGCCGCTGGACCCGCACTTCACGGGCGCCGGGCGCACGATTACCGACAACGACGGCCGGTACGAATTCACGACCATCAAGCCCGGCGCCTACCCATGGCGGAATCACGACAACGCGTGGCGACCGGCCCACATTCACTTCTCGCTGTTCGGCTCGACGTTCCAGACCCGCCTCGTCACCCAGATGTATTTCCCCGACGACCCGATGTTCGATTACGACCCGATGTTCCAATCCATCCGGGATGACCGCGCGCGTCAGCGGCTGGTTTCCCGTTTCGACCTGGCGGTCACCCGCCCGGAGTGGGCCCTGGGGTTCTCGTTCGACATCGTGCTGCGCGGTGATTCGGCGACCCCGTTCGAGGATCGTGTATGAGTGAAGACACCCTGGTGGCGACTGCCTCGCAGACCGTTGGACCGTTCTTTCATTTCGGCCTGACCGCCACGCCGTACGATCGCCTGGTGGATCACTTTTCCGCCGGTACCCCGATCCGGCTGACGATTCGCGTGACCGATGGCGACGACTTGCCGGTGACCGACGCGATGGTGGAGCTCTCCCAGGCTGGCATGTTCGGACGGATGGCGACAGATGCAGATGGTCGCTGCGAGTTCGAGACGGTCCACCCCTCGCCGGCCACGGGCCACGACGCCGCCCGGCGGGCCGCCCACATCCTGGTGTGTGTGTTCGCCCGCGGCCTTCTCCGCCATCTCTTCACTCGAATTTACTTCCGGGGAGATCCGGCACTTGATGACGATCCCGTGCTGCAGCTCGTGCCCGAGGAGCGCCGTCACACGCTGGTAGCGTTCCCCGGGGAGATTCTGGACGCACCCTGGCGGTTCAACCTCCGGTTACAAGGACCCGACGAAACCGTGTTCTTCAATGTCTGACCCGCGACGGCGATGAGCGGCCTGCTGGACGGCCTCGGCACCACCGACGCCCTCACGGAGGTGTTCTCGGATCGCTCCATCCTCGAGTCAATGCTGCGCTTCGAGGTCGCACTCGCCCGTACCCAGTCGCGGCTCGGTCTGATCCCGAACGAGGTCGCGGACGCGATTACCCGCGCCGTTACCGCCGATGACTTCGATCCCGACGCGATCGTCCGCGGTGCACGAACCTCGGGAACCATCACGATCCCATTCGTCAGGCTGCTGACCGCACGCGTGGCCGCGGCGGATCCCGCCGCCGCCGCCTTCGTGCATCGGGGCGCAACCAGCCAGGACGTGAGCGACACGGCGCTGGTCCTGTGCCTTCTCCGCGCGCAGGAGATCCTTACGAAGGATCACGAGCGCCTGTTGGCCGCCCTGCGTCGTCTGTCAGAGACCCACGCCGCCACGGTGATGCTCGCGAGGACCTTGCTTCAACCGGCTCCTCCGATCACGTTCGGCCTCAAGGCGGCGGGATGGTTCGGCGCCGTGTCTCGTTCCGGGGAGCGGATGCGCACGGCGTTTCGGGACGCCTGCGTGCTGCAGTTCGGCGGCGCCTCGGGAACGCTGGCGGCCTCCGGATCGCACGGTCTGGCTTTGGCCGCGGGGCTGGTGCGCGACCTCGGGCTCGAGCAGCCTGACGCTCCCTGGCATGCTCATCGGGATCGGTTCGCATCCCTGGCGGCCGCCTGTGGTGTCTATACCGGCAGCCTCGGCAAGATCGCCCGCGACATCGCGCTGTTGATGCAACAGGAGGTCGGGGAGGCATCGGAGCCTGGCGGCGGATCTTCGACGATGCCGCACAAACGAAATCCGGCAGGCTGTGCGATTGCCCTGGCCGCGGCGACCCGCGTGCCGGGGCTCGTATCGTCCGTGCTCGCCGGCATGCCACAGGAGCAGGAGCGCGGTCTCGGTAACTGGCACGCCGAGGCTGGCACGATCGCGGCGATCGTGAAGGCGACCGGCGCCGCGCTCAGCGCGATCGCCAACGTGGCCGAAGCGCTTCACGTCGATTCCGATCGAATGCGCGCGAACATTACCGCGACCGGTGACGTGGTCTTTGCCGAGCGCGCCATGCTGCTGCTGGGGCCTGCGCTCGGCGGCGATGTCACCGCACGGGTCATCGCCTCGGCCCTCGCCGCGGCGCGAGATGGCGGCAATTTCGTCGCCGCACTGACCGCGCAGCCC
>JACDBQ010000108.1 GCA_013694845.1 Acidobacteriota bacterium | reverse complement strand
CTTCGGACCAGATGCTGTTGAAATTTGATAGCCGCTACTTCTCGAGAAGGATCTGCCCGCGCAGCAGGGAGTCGAGGGTCGCGTTCAGGTCGCGCGCGTCGGCGGCCCCGAGCACCAGCGCGCCCGCCTCGCGGACTCGGGCGAATCGCTGCGCATCGATATCGAACGCCACGAAATAGATCGAGGGACGTTCGATTTCGGGTCGCCGCGTGATCGCGGCTGCGACGGCCTGGGGCTCGAACCCCTCGGTGTTTTCACCGTCGGTCACTACCAGCAGGTGGCGTCGAGACAAACCCGTCAGGTCGAGCTCGCGCTTCGCGGTGATCATGGCATTGCCGATCGGGGTGCCACCACGTGCCCGCATCGACGCCAGTGCGCTCTCAGCGCGGCCCCGGTCCGGCTTGCCCATCGGAATCACCGGACGGCAGTCCGGCCGGCCCGAACGCTCGCTGAACTCGTAGAGGCCGAGCAGCACCGTCTCATCCCGATGGTCCTCGGCGTACTGCGCAAACTGGTGGACGAGGTCACGCGCCGCCCGACGGGCGACCTCGATCTTGGCTTCGCGGCGGCCGTTCTCGCTACGGACGTCTTCGTCCATGCTGCCGGAAACATCGATGAGAATGGCCGCCGCCAGGCCGTCGCGCTGCGGGACCACCGCCGCCGGCGCCAGCTGCTCGTCGATCCGGCGGTCGGCTCGACTGAGCTTGTCCGCTCCGTCATCGCTGGTCTGCCGCTGGCACGCGCCTAGAGCGAGCGCCGCGGCCAGGCTCACCGCCGCCGCCCGACGCATGCTCACGCCGCCACGCCCTTCACCACGCCGTCCTTGACGGCGATGCGTTTGGCCACGGCCGCACCCGAATGGAGAGCTCCTTCCATGTATCCCATGAAGGCGTAACTGGAGTACTCACCAGCGAAGTGCAGCCGGCCGATGCCGTCATGGAGTGTCGGCCCCTGCGCGGTGACCTGGCCGGGCGCGGGGAACGAGTACGACGCCTTGGACCACGCGTCGCCGGGCCAGTCCATGAAGCGGGACTTGCCGCTGTAGCTGGCGCGAAGCCCCTTGTAGACCTTGCCAAGCTCCGCCAGGTAGTTCTCTACCCGACGCGCACCCCAGTCCCGGCACATCTCCGCCGATGGGCCGCCCGAGAACGCCACCAGTGCGTCACCGGTCCCGCGCTGGGCCTCGGTGCTGTGCCAGGTCATGTTCGCCGGACCGTCGCTGAGCAGGTCCGGTGCGAGCTCGGCCCGGCGCCAGAACGGTCCGTTCAATCCAATCAGGAACTTCACGTTGGTGCCCATCTGAGGTGCCAGGCCGGGCGGCAGTGCGGGATCGAACGCAATTCGGTTCCAGGTCGGTGGCGGCGCCGTCAGGATCACGCGATCGGCTTCGAGCGTCTTGCCCGAGGCCAGCGCGACCCGGACCCCGGCGTCAGTGAGGTCGACGGAACGGACGATCGTCCTGGTCAGAACTTTCGCCGCGCCAATTCCTGCGACGAACTTCGACGCGAGCTGCTGGTTCCCTCCCCGGCAGCGGAAGACTTCCGAGTCGGTCCAATACTTCTCGAGGCCGCCACCCTTGATCATGGCGAGATTCCCGAGATAGCTCTGCCAGTCGGTGACGACGCCGTTGTCGGCGGTCATGAGCGTGTGAAGCGCGGAGCGGCACAGCGGCGAGGCGTCGATCGCATCGATCCAGGAGGCGAGCGTACGGCGGTCCAGCGCTTCCGCGTTCGCGGCGGTCCACGGGCGGTCGGCGTCCACCTTGGCCGCATCCGTGAGGATCGTGCCGAACGCTTTCTCCATCTCCTCCCACAACGCTTCGGACTCGTCGCCGGTCAGGCGTTTGCCATTCAGCACGATAGGGAACTCGGCATCCTCTTCACCGACGTCGAGAAAGTCCAGCTTGAACTGCTTCGCGTATCCCACCCAGGCCGGATGATTCGAGCCGATCAGCTCCCCGCCCCCCTCGACGTTCTTGCCCGGCACGATGTCGGCGAAACTGATGACGCGGCCACCAACGCGGTTTCGCGCCTCGACGACAGTGACCTCGTACCCCGCGCGCGTCAGCTCATACCCCGCCGCGAGGCCGCTGAATCCCCCGCCGATGACGACCACACGTCCGGCGCTGCCCTGGGGGAGGGCGAAACCGATCCGGTCGCTGATCAGCAACGCCCCCGCTGCCGCCAGCGACCGCTGGATCATCTCCCGCCGCGAAATACCATCGGGCTTGCCATATCGACGATGCAGTTGGGAATAGAGGTTGCTCATAAAAAGCTTTCAGCTGTCAGCTCTCAGCTCGGCGATCAGTTAGATTCTCGGAGTCCGATGTACCACCTGCCGCTCGCCGCCCGTCAGCTGAGAGCTGAAAGCTGACAGCTATTCGATCGTGAACCACTGCACCTCGACGCGGCGGTTCTGTGCGGAATCGGCGCCGGATGGTTCTTCCCAGCCGCGGCCGACGATATCCAGGCGCTTGGGATCGACGCTATAGCGCTCGATCAGCAGCTTGCGGATCTCCCCCGCCCGGTTCTTGCTCAACTCCATGGCGCTCAAAGCCATCTTGCGCACGTACGCTTCCCCGCCCTTCTGCCTGAAGACGGACACCTGGGCGTTGTCGACGTGGCCGCGGAGCAGCATCGTGGAGCCCGGGCTGACCTGGAGCATCTTCTTAATGGTCTCGAGGCTGCGGATATTCTCCTGGTTAACCATGTCGAGCTCGGCGAGGTTGGGCTCGAAGAGAAACCGGATGTCCTTGCTGAGGAGCGGATCCGTTTCGACCGAGGAGGACTTGCCCGTGCGGATCGGGGCGATGGCGATGACCTGGTCCTTGAACAGGCCGGACTTCTCCATGGCCTCGAGGTGCTGCCCGCGGACGAAGTAGCTCGCATCGGGCGGATCCTTGACGAGATCGCTGCCGTAGGCGAGCACCGCCGATTGGTAGATTCCGCCAAAGCTCCCCGCCGCGTCGATCGCACCGGAGAAAAATGCGCGGTTCTCCGGCAGATTGGACAAGTGGACATTTGCCAGTTCCGCCTTGGCGTCGTCTCGTGTCCACTTGAAGGCGCGGCCGATGACGTCCAGGTACTGGTCGGGCCGGTCGCGGACCATGCGGTTGCCTTCGAGCAGCCCCTGCGTCAGCCCTTCGACGATTTTCGGATTCTGCTCGGCAAACCCGCGGTGGAGGATCAGCACGTCCGCGACGATCAGCAGGTTGCGGTTGGTCGTGAGCACGTGCGCCTTGCCGCCGCTGCCGTCGACGACCTCGGAGACCTTGGGTTCCCAGGTCACGCAGCCGGCGAGCCGGTTCTTGCCCGACTTGAGGTCAGCGGCGAACAGATCACCAGCCGCAAATCCGTCCTCGGTGTAGACGAGATTGAGACGATCGGGATGCGGCGTGGCGTCGAGACTGCCGAGGGTATGAATCGGCAGGCCCGCTTCCTGCGCCAGGTAGCGGATGAAGAAATCCACTTCGGTGAACTGCGCCGCGGCGATCGTCTGCCCTTTGAGCTGATTGATGCGCTTGATCTCGCTCCTCACGACGACACCATCGGCGCCGCGCGAGAAGCCGATCTGCGCGGGCACGACCGCATGAAGCTGACGTCCGTAGGCGGCCAGCACGTCGACCGTCGTCACCGAGCCGGCGATTTTGCCTTCGTTCAGCTCCGACCAGCTCTCGTCTTCGCTGATCGTCAACTTCACCTTGAAGCCGTGGTTCCTGAAGAACACGGAGCTCTCGGTCGGTTCGAGGCCGCCGTTGGCGACGATCAGACCGGAATAACCGGCATACTCGCTGATCTCGATCGGGACGATGTTGTCCTTGTAGTTGAACGGAGCGGGAGGCGAAAGCCTCGGCACCTCCGCCTTGACCTCGCTGACCGCCGGCTCCTCGCCCCCTCCCTCGGCTGCGTCGCCGCCGGACGGAGCGGTTCCGCCGCGCATCAGCATGAACGCGCCGAGAGCCACCAGGCCGATCACGAGCAGGAACGAGATCGCCTTGCCGAGCACGGTGAACCGCGGACGGTCAGTCGTCATTGTTTCGGTCCAATCTCCCTGGCCGGCGCCGGCGACTGACTCTCAGCGGCCGGCGTGGCCTGGATGCCCTGGCTCGCGAGGAACTCTGCGAGCGCCACCTGTTCGAGCGCCTTGCGCTCGTTTTCCTTCTCTTCGACCTTCTCCAGGTCGACCATGTCGCGGGCGACGCGCGCCTTACCGGCCGAGACCTCGTACCGCTTCTCGAGGATGTCTTCGACCGTCTTCATGGTGTCGCCGAGGTCTCCCACTTTGAAGGCGACGTTCGACA
>JACDBQ010000107.1 GCA_013694845.1 Acidobacteriota bacterium | reverse complement strand
GCCTCGACAAGTCGGTGGCACCCGTGCGCTGGAGATAGCGCTCGAACGGCCCCAGATGCGACGTGTATCGATGCAGCGTCGCGGCGCTCAAGCCGCGCTCCGTCTCGAGGTACTCCCAAAACCCGGGAAGTACCTGCGCGAACGGCCGAACGACGAGTCGGCGTGACGTCCCGACGAAGCTGGGCACGATCAGTCGAAGCATCTGCTCGACCGGCGTGCGCGCCTGAGAGAGTACCGACCGGCGGTCGCTGCCGCTGCGGCACCACCCGCCTCGCTCTCGCATCTGATGATCCACGAAAGGGGTCACGTGATGTGGGAGGTCTTCCCAACTCGCCGCACCTCGGCCCCGTGCGAATTCACTGAAATGCTCGAGCGTCGCGTCGTAGCGAATGACATGACGCGCCGCCGCCCGGCGCTCCGTCAGTCATGTCACGTACTGCTCGATCGCCGAGCCGAGCCAACGCGCGCGAATCCGATCGCAGGTCACAGGACGAAGAAAGTACCGCTTCAGCATGGTGATCTCCTCTCAGCGTCTCTCGACGCCATGAAAGAGACTCTTGTACTGGAGCCCGGAATTATGTGGCTGATTTCTTCGGGAACGGCTTCACGACGTGCAGCTTTCTACCACTGGGTCACATAACGCAGCCGGACACATAAGACGCACAATCACCCGAGCGGCGACCCGACGCCAAGCCCGGACGACATGGCGCTCACGCGACGACTCGTTGATGCGGGCAGGTTGATCGGCGTAGACGTCCTCGACCACATGGTCATCGGCGACGGCCGCTATGTGAGTTTTCGCGAGCGAGGCTGGCTGTGAGATCGCGCGGAAGGCCTTCGCGGCTCGACGAGACTGACATCACGGCTCATCTCGACGAGCCTCTTGGACCACTCCTCCAAGATTGCGAAGTACCCGACAAGGACATTGCGCCAACCTGGGTCGATCGTACCGTCGCCTCCCTTCGACGCATCCAAGGCGGCCGGGGCATTGGCCGTCGGCCTCGCCTGATCGGTTTCGAGCTCCGAGCTTTGACGAAGCAGCGACGTGTGGTCCCCGCGTCCCATCCGGTCCTCCGGTCTACGGAAACGATGCCCGAACAATCGTCATGAAGAGGTACATCCCGGCGTCCAGGTCGATCGCTCCAGTGTTCATACCGGGTAACTATGAACCGGTGGACGACTGCCGATGGGTCGCTCGCTGTGGAGGTCGGCGCTGCCCTCGCCGCGACTTCGTCGTCGTCTCGAAAACTTCCCGTACCACCGACTGCATCCAGATGGGGAGCGTCGGCAGGCCCTGCCTGAGATCTGAGCGCATCACATCGCCGTGCCTAGGGTCCTCGAGGATGCGTCGCAGCTGCGCGATGATCCGCTGCCGATCGATGTCGAGCGTGTCCTGTAGCCAGTAGAGCGCTTGCACGATCCGCATGGCGGGCCGACCGGCCCAATGCAACCGACTGGGTGCGGCAGCCCGAAAGCGGATCACCTGGCGCCCGAGTGTGATCGGGCGCAGCCGCGCATCCGTTAGTACCGTAACTCGCGCGGGCACCGCCGTGGTCAGACCCAAGTCATTCGCGGCGGTGAGGCCATCGATGACGACCCGCACCTGATCACGACGCGCGACCGCGTCGATGATGGCCGCCTGGTGCGGGACCGTCTGACCTCCCGTGAGAGCGTTGTGGCTGGGAAGAAAGTAGAGGCCCCGAACGATTCGGTCGATCGTGTTCTCGGTCGCAAGGCGTTGCAGAGCTTTGTCCACGGCCGCCCGTGGACCAAGGTCGAGACAGTCGACCGCGGTCCACACGCGTCCAGGTTGCGCGCGGATCCGGTCTAGGATACCGCTCTTCAGATCGAGGGCTTGCCCGCGCGCCTTGCCCATCTGTCCACAATGATACGCATATTTCGGACAAATGACAGGCTGAGCCGACGCGAAAGCGAGGACTGAGACTCGCTTAATTTGCCCAAATATCGTATATTGCCTGCTGTAGGCAAATAGCGTGCAAAAGGCAACTATCTTGACGCTCGGAGGAAACGTCCTAGGACAACGTCTGCCACCAGGTTGGACGCAGACGATCTCTGCTGGGTTCTCGCGTCCACGGCAGATTGATGCCGTCCTGAACCTGACCAGCCCCGATGGAATGAGGGCGGTTGTTACGATCGATGCAAAGCCACGAGTCTTTCCGCGGGACGCTCCTGAGCTCAGGCGCCGCCGTGACAGTCTCGCTGGTAACCCGGCGCTGCTGATGACGGAGTTCCTCACGCCCAGCGCCAGGCGTCGTCTCAAGGAGGAGGGTTTGAACTACCTGGATCTCACGGGGAACGTCCGACTCAACCTCTCCCGGCCTGGTCTCTTCATCGAGACGGAGGGCGCGACCACGGATCCGAACCCCGCCGAGAAAGCCGGCCGGTCCCTTCGCGGAGCCAAGGCCGGTCGCATCGTCCGCGCCTTGTGTGATTTCCCAGGTCCGCTGAACGTCTCAAACCTCGCGGCGAAAGCCGGCGTCGACATCAGCTACGCCTCTCGTCTCGTCGACTGGCTCGCACGGGAAGGGCTCCTCACACGCGTCACGCGTGGTCCCGTCAAAGCCGTCGACCGCGCCCGCATGATCCGTCGGTGGGCGGATGACTACTCCGTCTTGAAGAGCAACGACGCTCGTGCTTTTCTCGACCCGCGAGGCGTCGAGAGTCTGCTGCGCAATTTGCCCACGAGTAATTTTCGATATGCGGTGACAGGCTCGTTCGCGGCGAATCGTCTGGCGCCCGTCGCCCCAGCTCGCTTGGCGATGCTGTACGTGGATGACCCGGATGAGGCAGCGAGCGCGCTCAGCCTCAGGCCATCGGAAGCCGGCGCGAACGCCATGCTGCTGGTCCCGTTTGACGACGTCGTTTTCGATCGCACGCGGGTCGACGAGGGCGTGACCTACGTCGCCCCGAGTCAGGCGGCGGTGGACCTGCTGACAAGTCCGGGCCGCTCTCCAGCGGAGGGTGAAGCTGTGCTCGAGTGGATGGCGAGGGATCAGGAGAAATGACGAGCCCGCTCTACATCGTCGCTCGCACCGTGTTGCTCGACGCGCTGGACGCGTTGGGCGAACAACGCGATGCGGTTGTCCTTGTCGGCGCGCAGGCGATCTACCTCCATACGGGCGACGCGGACATCGCCGTGCCGGCATTCACGACTGATGGTGATCTCGTGATTGACCATCACGCCTGAAAGACGAGCCGAAGTTGGCCGAGGCGATGGCACGCGCGCACTTCCAGCCAGGACTCCAACCCGGCAGCTGGCTGTCGATGCGCGTCGTCGACTCCGTACCCACGACGATCCCGATCGACCTGCTCGTCCCGGAGGCCGTGGCCGGCGCCGGCCGGCGCGGGGCACGCCTGGGTGAGCACGGCGATCGAGCCGGGCGCCGCGCCCGTGGCCTTGAGGGCGCGCTCGTGGAACACAGTCTCCACGTACTGCGAGCCCTCGTCACAGCGGATCCACGAGCGTTCGAGATACGCGTCGCAGGACCGAGCGCCTTGCTCGTGGCGAAGGTCCACAAAATCGCTAACCGCAGTCAGGAGCCCGAGGCGAAACGGGTCAACGACAAAGACGGGCTGGACGTGCTTCGTTTGCTACGCGTCATCCCATCGCGCGAGCTAGCGGCCGGCTTGATGCGACTTCAGCGGGAGACGGTGTCCGCCGAAGTGACGCGCGAAGCCATCGCGCAACTCGACGTGTTGTTCGGGTCGACCCGGTCCATCGGCACGCAGATGGCCGTTCGAGCCACTGAGCGACTCGAGGATCCAGCGATAATCGCGGAATCGTGCGAGTCGCTCACGCGCGAGCTACTGGATCTCCTCCGCGCTTGACGAGTAGGCCGTAACATCCTCCTCCGTGACGATCCTTCGCCGGCAGCAAGGACACGCTGGTTGGGTCGCTTGATCTCATTCGACGCGCGGCGACAGAGATTCTCGCTGTCCTCAACCCATCCCCTCTTGATTGAGAAGACTCGTAGTATCGAGGTGAGAAGCAGCTCAAGCGCTTCAATCTCAGGTCTGCTGATCTGGTCGACACAACGTCGGACATTGGCGAACCCCAGGGTAGGCACTACCCGCGGTTGACGCCTGATGGGTTTACTACCCGTATCGGGCTCCAACGCAATCATCCACAATCATTTCTCTAAGAAATTCGTGCGCCGCGGTCCTGGTGCGCCCATTGCTCACTTCATTGAACCACCGATGCGCGAAGTGCTTCGCCTCGTGCTGCCGTCTGAGCCCGGAATAGATGAGCAGCCCAAACTTCCCTTTCTCGATCCGCTGCCACAGATTCCCCGCGATCGGACCATGGAGAATCTCATGGGAATGGCGCGCAGGATCGCGCCCACGGATGCAGCCGTTCTGATTACTGGCGAGAGCGGTGTTGGTAAGGAGCATCTCGCCCGCTTCATTCACGCCGCTTCGCCACGCGCGAGCGGACCGTTCGTCCCTGTTAACTGTGGCGCGCTTCCGGAGGCACTCTTTGAGAGCGAGCTGTTCGGTCACGCA
>JACDBQ010000104.1 GCA_013694845.1 Acidobacteriota bacterium | reverse complement strand
GCTCAGCACCGTCCCAATCACGATTCCCATCACCCCCAGGACCGGAGTGAGCGAGAGCCGCAAGGCGTGGACCCAGGTCGCCCGTTGCAGCGAAATGCCGCGCGCCCTGGCGGCCGCCAGGCACGGTTCCCCCAGCACTTCCACGATCGCAGCTGACTGCAGGCGTTCGATCGATGCCGCAATCGGCAGCCCCAGCGCGATGACAGGTAAAGGGAGGTAACGCAAGCCGGCGGCCGCCACTTCGAACAGATTTGCCCCACGTGGATCGAACCCGCCAGCCGGGAGCCAGCCGGTGAGCGCCGCGAGGAGCAGGAGGGTGAGGGCCGTCACCAGCGGCGGTGTGGCCACCAGTAGCAATGACGCCGCCGCCAGCGTCCGCGCCCACCAGTGCCGGGGCGCGCCCCCAGTCACGACGCCCGCGGGGACACCGAGCGCGATCGCCAGAAGGAGGGCCAACGATCCGAGCAGGATCGTGTTCGGGATGCGCTCGCGCAGAAGGGTCCGGACCGGGCGACGGAAGCGCACCGATTCCCCGAAGTCCAGGACCGCTGCACGGCGAAGCCACGACGAGTACTGCGCGATGAAGGGGCGGTCGAGACCGAGGCGAGCGCGTTCCGCGGCGGCAACGGCCGGATCCCCGCCAATCTCCAGCAAGGAGTCGCCCGGCGCCAGATGCACCAGGACCATCGCCGCCGACGAGACGGTCAGCACGAGCAGAACGGCGTGAAGCATCCGGCGAACGAGAAACCGGAAAACGGCGGGCTGCACGTAGACGTTTTCGGCCGAAACCGCTCCGGCCGTTACGCTGCCATCGTCACTGCCTCGCGCGGGAGAGCGTGTCAGCGCTCCAGAGAAGCTGGGGACTCTGCAGGACTGGAGTGGGGTTGCCAACCCGAGAGCTCACCGCGACGGTGACCCGAGGCGCCACGAAGTAGATCGCCGGCAACTCCTCGCCGATGATCCGCTGCACGTCGGCGAACAGCCGCTGGCGTTCCTTCAGTGCGGGTGCAGCCGCCTGCCGCTCCATCAGCTCGTCGATCTGTGCTTCCCAGGTAGTCGCCGGACCCTTCTGCGACGGGTTCCACGGGTGGAAGGAGCCACTGCTCAACCAGAAGTCCAGGTTGAGCGCGGGGTCTGTCGAACTCGCCTGGGTTCCGAAATAGATGCTGTCGTAGTCGGCGGTCTGCCAGCGCTGCCTGACGGCCCCTTGATCGATCGCGACGATGTCTACCGATAGCCCGACCTTGCCAAGGTGCGCCTGGATCATCGTCGCTGCGCGCTCGCGCAGCGTGTGCCCCTTCTGCGTGAGGATCGAGAACCTGACCGGCTTTCCGTTGACATCCTCCAGAAGTCCATTGGTATCGCGATCTTCGAGGCCAGCCGAGGCGAGCAGGGCGCGTGCCCGGACCAAGTCGTGAGGATATTGAGGCGCCGCCGAGGACGCCCACACCCGGTTCCCTGGCGACACGGGTCCATAGATGGCGACGGCCGCACCGAGGTAGACCGTGTCGATCATCGCCTGGCGATCGACGGCAAACGAGATCGCCTGTCGAACGCGCTTGTCGTGCAGCCAGGGGGAACGGGCGCGCGTGGCGTCCGACAAGTTGAACCACAGCAGGTTCGGATCGAGCCCGATCCCTGCATCGAGCAGACGCAGTCGGCCCTGGTCGGCGGCCCGCTTGAGGGTGGCGTAGTCGTCGGGCCGGATGTCGCCGTTCGACATCAGGTCAACGTCGCCAGCGTCCATCCGCAGCGTCTCGGTATTCTGATCGGCGACGATCGCCACGGTCAGTTCGTCCAGGTACGGCAGCTGAACCCCGGCGTCGTCCCGGCGCCAGTAGTGCGGGTTGCGGGCGAACACGAGGCGCTGGCCGGCGACATGTGCGGTCAGGACGAAGGGACCGAGCCCGGCGAGATCGGCGAGCGGGACGCCCACACGCCACGCCTGGTCGAAGCGGCCTTGCGCGAGCGCGGCTTCAAGTTTGTGTCGGGGGAGGATCGGGAGGTTGTCGAGCAGCGCCAGACCGGGCGTGAACGGGGCGGGCAGCGCCACGGTGACGGTGAATTCGTCGACCGCCCGGATGTCGAGCGGCTTGCCCCTCACCATCATCGAGCTCGTGAGCACGCTTCC
>JACDBQ010000070.1 GCA_013694845.1 Acidobacteriota bacterium | reverse complement strand
ATACCGGTGTGCGGATGATCGAGGTGGAGACGCCTGAGTCACTCGAGCGAGCGATCACCTGGCACACCGCGATGATGCTCTTCTACAACAACAACAACAGCGAAGGACAGATCCCGGATGTCGAGTTTGTGCGGCTGGGGAAGAAGCACGGCGTTCCGACGTTCAACGATGCGGCCGCGGACGTGCCGCCGGTCGAGAACTTCTGGAAGTACACGAAGATGGGATTCGACCTCGTCACGTTCTCCGGGGGCAAGGGCATTCGCGGGCCGCAGAGCGCCGGGCTGCTGCTTGGTCGCAAGGACCTGATCGAGGCAGCACGGATGAACGGCGCGCCGAACGGCAACGCGATCGGCCGCGGCATGAAGGTGAACAAAGAGGAAATCCTGGGCATGCTCGTGGCGGTGGAGCTGTTCCTCAAGAAGGATCACGCAGCCGAACGGCGGGACTTCGACAATCGCGCAGAGGCGATCCGCAAGAGCGCCACCTCGGTTCCCGGTGTGCAGGCTGAAGTCTTCGTCCCCGAAGTCGCCAATCACGTGCCTCACGTCCGGGTCACCTGGGACGCCGCGAAGCTGGGTATCACGCCGGAGGAGGCCATTACGCAGCTTCGCGATGGCCAGCCGTCAATCCGCGTTCGGCCCAGCACCGAAGAGCTTGTCGTTGGCGTCTGGATGATGAAGCCGGGGGAGGACGGCGTCGTCGCACGTCGCCTGCGCGAGGTGCTGCAGCGGAAGTCCTAGGCCGAATGACAAGGCGAGGCGGCCGGCCGGGTGGTCGGCCGCCTCGTGTTCCGCGCGATCAGATCGCGGCGATGCAGTCGATCTCCACGAGCGACTGTCCTGGCACTCCGCCGTAGCAGGCGATCGTCGTCCGCACAGGCGGTTTGGCACCAAACCGGCCGCGATACACGGCATTCATCCCTTCGAAATCCCGCATATCGTGCAGGTAGACATTCACCTTCAGTACCTTGTCCATCGAGGAGCCGGCTTTTTTCAGTTCCGCCTCCAGCTGGTTCAGCACGGACGTCGTGTGAACGGTGATGTCGCCCGGGCCGTGCTCACCCTTGCCTGCGATGAAAACCAGCCCGCCGTGGACGACCGATGAGGAGAACATCGGCGCCTGCCCGCCGGGCTGCTCCGTGTCGCCGGGGCTCCTCGTGATCTCCGAGGCTTCGGCTCGGCGGGGGTGGGTGATGCTGAAGAGGCCGGCGCCGGCGGCCGCGATTGCTGCGAACATGGATTTGAAGGCGGATCTGCGTGAGGTCTGCGTGTCTGTCGCGTGCATCGAGCGTCTCCTATCGTCAGGTCGTGAGAAAAAAAGCCTTGCCCCAGCCATCAATGGGGCGTTCGCGGGTCGCAAGCGAATTGACGCGCGCTCGCAGCCGTGTCGCGGGTGCGACTTGACAAGCATCTGTCGCGGCACATAATCGCACATCACGCGCAATGTGCCGACCCCCAGCCGAGCATCCGTCACCTCCGCGCAGGCGGCCCCTGCATTTCAGCCACCGGGAAATTCACACATGTCACGATTCCATAGTGTGTTGACCGTTTGCATCGCCGCCCTCTGCGTCGCCAGCCTCGCCGGACAGAAGCCTGCCGCTCCAGAGCCGAATATCATCGTGCAACGGGAGCAGCAGCGGGTGAAGTACCTGGTCTCCGGGGACATCGATCGGCTGGCGCAGATGACGTCGGCGACCCTCAGCTACTCCCATTCGAACGGATCGATGGACGGGCGGGAGAAGTACCTGAACGACCTCCGCATTCGTCAGGTCGTGTTCCGCAGCCTCAATCACCGTGATGTGGCCGTCCGGTTCGTCACGCCCCAGGTGGCCATCCTGAACGGGCTGTCGGACATCGAGGTCAAGGTGGGCGAGCAGGATCTCAGGATGACGGTCCGGTTCACCATCGTCTACGTGGGACGAAACGGTGACTGGCTGTTCGAGGCATGGCAGTCGTCGCGGTTGCCATGACAATGCGCGAACGCCGGGCGCCTTTCATGAGGAGATCTGTCCTGGCCTTCCCCGTGGCGGCGGCGCTGGCCTGCGTCGTCGCGGCCCAGAACGCCTCCGAATACGACTTTCTGATCAAAGGTGGCCGCGTTGTCGATCCGCAGAACAAGCTCGACGGCGTGCGGGACGTCGCCATCAAGGACGGTCGTATCGCGTCGATAGCGGCGAACATCGCACCGACCCGGGCGCTGAAAGCCGTCGACGCGACCGGCTTGATCGTGACTCCGGGGCTGATCGACATCCATGTCCACGCCTTTTTCGGCGGCGAGAACGATTCGTACGCGGGCGGAGGCTGGAGCATCGATCCCGACAGCTTTGCACCGGCAAGCTGTGTCACGACC
This sequence comes from Acidobacteriota bacterium, assembly GCA_013694845.1. Lineage (GTDB taxonomy): Bacteria > Acidobacteriota > Vicinamibacteria > Vicinamibacterales > 2-12-FULL-66-21 > JACDCA01. Next base: position 3,019 of record JACDBQ010000070.1, on the reverse strand, counting down.
ATCACGGACGCGGGCAGTTCCGGCTGGCGCAACTTCGAATCCTTCAAGGACCGGATCATCGATCGATCGAAGACGCGCGTCACCGCTTTCCTGAACATCGTCGGTGGGGGCATGGGTGCCGGATCCATCGAGCAGAACACGCAGGACATGGAGGTCAAGCCGACGGCCGACATGGCGGCGAAGTACAAGGGGGTGATCGTCGGGATCAAGAGCGCCCACTACAACGGCAAGGACTGGATCCCTTACGAGCGCGCGTCCGAGGTCGGACGGGCGCTGAAAGTTCCGGTGATGGTGGACTTCGGCGGCAACGTTGAGGCGGGGCGCACGCTCGAGGAACTGTTCACCAAGCACTTCCGCGCGGGGGATATCTACTCGCACATGTACGGCGGCCGTCGCGGCGAGCAGGACCAGAAGACGAACGGGCCCAGCGAAGGGATGATCGAGGGGCGCAGGCGGGGCGTTCTCTTCGACGTGGCCCACGGCGGGGCCAGCTTCATGTATCGGACTGCCGTGCCGCTTCTGAAGGCGGGATTCCTCCCCGATTCGATTTCCACCGATCTGCACACGAGCAGCATGAACTCCGCGATGAAGGACATGCTCAATGTGATGGGCAAGTTCATGGCGATGGGCATGCCGCTCGAACAGGTGCTCCTGCGATCGACATCGGTGCCGGCGAAGATGATCCAGTTACCGGAGCTCGGGCATCTCTCCGTCGGGGCCCCCGCCGACGTCGCTGTCCTCCGGCTGCAGAAGGGGAGGTTCGGCTTCACGGATCCTGTCGGAGGACTGATCCGGGCAGCCCAGCGCCTGTCGTGCGAGATGACGGTCCGCGAGGGCAAGGTGATCTACGACCTCAACGGCATGATCGCGCAGCCGTGGGAAACGTTGCCATCCGACGCGCGCGGCGGGGATCCGAAGTGGGACTTCACGCGGGGACACGGCCGACGTCCCGGACGGTAGAACCGGCAACCTACGGCAGCGCTCTCTTCGGATCGCCTGCTGCATGTCCGGCGAATCTTGTTTGTGGTAACGTGGCGCCCATTCGCGAGTTGTACGTGAGGAGCCGCTCGTGCGATTGCCGTGAGGCGCGCAAGGCTCCTGGATCCGTTGACAGGGAGGTCCCGGAATGATGCGGCGCGTAATAGTCACATTGGCCATCTGTCTGTGTTTCGCCGGTTCGGCTTCAGCGCAGCTGGGGTCCCAGACCGGCCTGGTCGGTACCGTGACGGATTCGGCGGGCGGGGTGCTCCCGGGTGCATCCGTCACTGCGTGAATACAGGCACGAAGGATACATACGAAACGGTCACGAACGACACGGGGCAGTACAACATTCCTTCCGTTCGGCTCGGACAGTATGAAATCACCGTGTCCCTCGCGGGCTTCAAGACGGTCAAATCCACCGGGATCAGCGTTGCGGGCAACCAGGTCGTCCGCACCGATGTCGCCCTTGGCGTCGGCGGCGTGGCCGAAACTGTTCTCGTCGAAGCCAAGGCCACGGTCCTGAACACCGACCGGGCGGCCGTCTCGCAGACGGTCGACGAGCGGGCGATCGCTGAGCTGCCGCTGAGCGGCCGCAACGTGTGGGATCTTGCGAGCACCACGCCGGGCGTGCTTGGCGGGCAGACCAGCGACATCGGCTTGACATTCAGAGGCGCCGGCCAGCGCGACATTCAGAACAGCCTGACGCTCGACGGGATCAGCTCGTCCTCCAATCTGCTCGCGGCCACCAGCATGCGGCCGATCGCTGAAGCGGTGACCGAGGTCCAGGTCCAGACCGGCATCACGTCCGCCGAGTACGGCTCGTACCTGGGCGTCCACATCAACGTCGTGACGAAGAGCGGTAGCAACCAATTTCACGGCTCCGGGTTCGAGTACTTACAGAGCGATGCACTCGATGAACGCGGGTACTTCGAAGACCGCTCGATCCCGGCGAATCCTCGGCGCAGAAACCAGTTCGGCGTCCAGGCGGACGGCCCCGTGCTGATTCCAGGCTTGTACGACGGCCGGAACCGGACGTTCTTCATGGGCGCCTTCGAAGGCATTCGTTCGAAGGTGCAGTCGAGCCCATTCCTGGACCTGCCGACCGTCAAGATGCGGCAGGGGGACTTCTCGGAGGCGGGCCGTACGATTCTGAATCCCTTCACCCGCCAGCCCTTCCCGAACAATCAGATTCCGCAGTCGATGATCTCGCCGGTCGCGGTGAGACTGCTGGACTACTATCCGCTCCCGACCCTCGGCGGCACTTTCGACAACTATCAGGGCCCGGCGCTGGACAACGACGAGACCGACCAGCTGCTGATGCGTGTCGATCAGAACATCGGCAACAACGTCCGCCTGTATGGCCGGTACAACTGGCAAGACGGCTACGACACGCTCTCTGCCTCGCCGATAGAGATCCAGAACGTGTATCAACCTCGGGTGAACAAGAATTACCTCTTCTCTTACACGCATACGCTGGGGGCGCGCTTCCACAACGATTTTCGGATCGGCTATCACACGATCGATTTCGACACGCTCAATGCCTTCTGGGTCAGCGGGCAGGAGGGCGCAGGCGCGGCGCTTGGCATCCCCGGGTTCGACGACACGCAGTTCGCCAACCCCGGGCTCCCGGGGATCAGCATCACCTCATTCACGGGCCTCGGCGCGGGCGGCACGAACTGGTTCCAGTTCGACAAGACCTTTCAGTTGTCGAACGTCTTATCGCACACGCGAGGGAGTCACAACATTCGCGCCGGGGTGGACATCCGTAAATTGCAGACGGGACGCCGGGCGCAGAACGCCGCGCGCGGCAGCTTCAGCTTCACTGGCGACATGACCGGCTACTCGTTTGCTGACTTCATGCTCGGGCTGCCACGGACAGTTGTCACGCCGGCCGATCAGCTGCAGGGGCATGTCGGTCACTGGAGGAACGGCTTCTTCATCAACGACGTCTGGAGTGCCACGTCGAAGATGACGCTCAGCCTGGGCCTCCGCTACGAGCTGAACACCCCGGTCCAGACGTACGCGGGATACGCAACCA
>JACDBQ010000068.1 GCA_013694845.1 Acidobacteriota bacterium | reverse complement strand
CCGCACCCCGCACCCCGCACCCCGCAGCTAGAACCGGACGCCGCCGGTGATGCCGAAGGTTCGGGGACGGCCGCTCTCGCCGAGGAATCCGGACTGGGCGAGCGGGAACGCGAATGCGACGGGCACGTAGGCGGTGTCGAAGGCGTTGCGGATCCAGCCTTCAGCGAAGAGGTACCGTCCGCGGATGCCCGCCCTGAAGTTCGCCAGCGAATACGCATCCTGCTCGGCCAGGTTCCTGTCGTCGTACTTGAAGGCGCCGTAGAAAACCATCTCGCCGTGACCGTAGACGGTCGCCGCCGATGTCAGAGCACGGGACAGGTGCGCTCCGAAGGTCGCGGTGTAGTCGGGTGTGTTCGGAATGCTGTTGTCGGAGACATCCGTGCCCTCGGAGGCCGTGCCGTTACCGAAGCGCGCGCGGGTGTAGCCGAACGAGCCGAACAGGTCCACGTTGGCGTGGGCTCGAGCGGTCGCCTCGAATTCGACGCCGCGGCTCGACGCGCTGCCGACATTCGCGATGTAAAACTGTCCGGGAGACTGCGCATTCGGCAGATTGAGCTGCAGGTCCTGCCAGTCGATCCAGAATGCGGCGGCGCCAAAGCGCATCCGTCCGCCGAGGGCTACGCTCTTGAGCCCGCCTTCCGCGTGCCAGGCATACTCTTCGCCGTAGGCTTCCGATCCTGTTGGTGACGCGGGGTTGAAGCCACCCGCCTTGAACCCGCGCGCGGCTGACGCATAGAGCGTCTGGGTCGGACGCAGCCGGTAGGCCGCGGCGAACTGCGGGGAGACCGTCGAGAACGTTTCGTCGGTGTCCAGCGTCGACGTCGGCGCGATCGCCGGCGAATACGACGTGGTCAGCAGCGCCTCCTTGCGCTCCCGATCGAAGCGCGCACCCGCTGTGAGATCCAGCCTCTCGTGCACCGTGAAGGTGCCCTGGCCGTACAGACTAACGCCGAAATCGTCCAGATCCGCATCAGGCGTGGTCTGGCTGACCCCAAAATCGATAAAGGGAGACAGCACGAAGGGGGAGTAACTATTGACCGCCAGTTGCTCGTAGGTCTGGCTGAAAAGGAAACCACCAGCCTGCCACGCGAGCGAGACGTTGCCACCAACCTTCACCGGCGCCGCGGCAGCGGACGCGACCCGCACCTCCTGGGTGAACTGCGAGTCTTCCTCGGTGTTGTCGCGCCGAACGAGGGGCAATGGCGTGTAATCGAGATCGGTCACGTCCTGCGTCTTCCAGCGGACGAAACCGGTCGTCGTCGAGACGGCAAGACGGCTTCCTTCCCGACGGGTGAGCAGGGTCGTCGACAGAATGTCGCGGTCGGTGTTCCCTTCGAAATCACGCGCCGTGAGATACCGGCTGTCCCGCAAGCCACCGAGGTCGCTCAATGCGTAGTCGCCGTCCCGCGCTCGCTCGGCACTGAAAATGACGCGCGTCTCCCAGCGGGCCGACGGCGTCCACAGGAGCTGCGCCTTGCCCGACGTCGCCTCGCGGTAATCGAGGTCGTTCGAGGTGAGCTGATTCTCGGTGAAACCATCGCGCCGCGAGTGTCCGATCGACGCGCCGAATGCGAGCCGCTCGTTCAACGGGCCCGACGCACCCGCCCGGACTTCACGAGTCGCATAATTGCCGACCGGAACCGCCAGCTGTCCACTCCACCTGGTCAACGAAGGACGCGCACTGGCGACGTTGATCAGCCCGGCCAGGGTGTTGCGTCCGAACAGCGCGCTCTGTGGCCCCCGCACGAACTCGACCTGCTCCACGTCCATCAGCTCGATGTTCGACGCGTTGGCGTTCAGCATCGGCACCCCGTCCATGAAGGTGGTGATCGACGGATTGGCCGGACTTGCGCCGATGCCGCGAAAGCGAGGGTTAGTGAGCTTTCGCGCGGTGAATTCGGAGAAGTAGGTGTTCGGCGAATGGATCCCGGCATCACTGACCGACGCGCCGAGCTGCAGCCAGTCGATCGGCACAACCGTGACGCTGACCGGCAGGCGCTGGACGTCGGTGGGCTCTTTCTGCGCGGTGACGGTGACGGGCGGCAGGATGATTGGATCGATGGGCTGGCCTGCACCCTGTGTACCGGGGGGCTGGGCATGGGCTGCGGGCCCCAGCAAACCAAGAACCATCGAGAAAAGCAGTGCGGACGTGAATGGTTTCATGACCTTCCAATTATCTACGGCCAGGCGGCGGCTCCAAAGGGTGAGGGACAGGGCGCTCAATGCCCGACGCGAACGGGCTCGGTGGAGCTGCCGGGGTCCCGCCTGCCCCCGATCTTCGCTCCCAGCCAGTCCCGCGTGTCCGCGAGGATCTCATAGACCGTCGGAATCACCAGCAGCGTCAGGATCGTCGACGTGACCACGCCACCGATTACCGCGATGCCGAGGGGGGCGCGGAAGTCCGCCCCTTCACCGACCCCGAGCGCCACCGGGATCATGCCGGCGATCAGCGCGAAGGTGGTCATCAGGATCGGCCGGAGCCGCACCCGCCCCGCTTCGATCAGGGCTTCGCGCCTCTCCATCCCCTTCTCCTCCGACCACTTGGCGAAGTCGATCAGAAGGATCGCGTTCTTCGCGACGATGCCCATCAGCAGGATGACGCCGATCATGCTCATCAAATTCAGGGTGGAACCCGTCACGAGCAGACCGAGCATCACGCCGATCAGCGAGAGCGGCAGCGACAGCAGGATCGAAAGCGGATCGAGAAAGGAGCCGAACTGCACGACCAGCACGAAGTACATCAGCATGATCGCGACGAGCAGCGCGAACATGATCCGGCCGAACACTTCCTGCTGATCCTCGGTCTCGCCTCCCTGCCGCAGCGTGTAGCCGGCCGGCATCGGCGCGTCCTGCTGCAGACGCGAGGTGATGTCGCTGATGACGTCCGTGAGCGGACGTCCCTCGGTGTTGGCCTGCACGCTGATGACCCGGTCGCGATCGAGGTGATCGATCCGCGCCGGACCCACCGACGGCCTGACCCGCGCGACCTGGCCGAGTGGAATGGTCGCGGGCGTCCCGCCGGCGCCCAGGACCGTCAGCGGCAGCGACTCGAGGTCCTGCACGTTGGTCCGCGACTCGGCCGCGAGTCGGACGGTGACGTCGCGGGTCTCACCCGAGGGATCAATCCAATCGCCCGCGTCGATGCCGGCAAAGGCCGGACGGAGCGCCTGCCCCACCTGCCCGATCGTCACCCCCAGCGATCCGGCCAGGCCGCGATCGATCTCGACGTCCAGTTCGGGCTTCTGCCCTTTGGTCGACATCCCGACGTCGACCGCGCCCGGCACCTGCCGCACCACCGACGCGAC
>JACDBQ010000039.1 GCA_013694845.1 Acidobacteriota bacterium | reverse complement strand
GGCCGCCCGGCCACCGGGCCGATCAGCCATCTGCTGGCGTGGGCCTACACGCCGGATGTGCGTCAGTATCCGCACGACACCGCAAACGCCGAACGGCTACTCGACGCCGCGGGCTATCCACGCAGGGCAGCTGGAAACCGCTTCGAGGTGACTTTCACCCACGCGACCAACCACCAGCGGCTCGGTCAGGCCCTCCGCGAACAATTGAAGGCCGTCGGCATCACGCTGCATCTGCAGACGCGCGACTTCAATTCGGCGGTCGAACAGGTGTTCGTGAAGAAGGACTTCGATCTGGGGCTGGCGTCGTTCTGTAACGGAGCGGATCCCGACATCGGTGTGCGACGGGTCTACGTGTCGTCGAACATAGGGCCGTATCCATTCTCGAACGGCGCGAGTTACCGCAATCCCCGTATCGACGCGCTGTTCGACGCCGCAACCGCGGACTCGAGCCGGGAGAAGCGCCGCGCGCACTACGTCGAGATCCAGCGCATTCTCGCCAACGATGTCCCGTATTTCTGGCTGATCGACTCCCTGCCGCTCCGGGCACACAGGACGACGTTCACGGGCTTCCGGCTGTGGACCGGTGCGTTCGTGGAGGCCGTCGCCCCGGCTCACGCCGAGACTCCGTGACCAGTCGGCAGGCGCTTGGCCGCTGGCTCGTGCATCGGGCGATTCTGTCGGCCGGAGTCGTAGCCGGCATCACGATCCTCACCTTCGTCCTGATTCACCTGGCCCCGGGTGACCCGGTCTACTTGCTGGCGGGCGACGGCGGCAGCCCCGCCTATTACGACGAGATGCGGGCCCGCTACGGCACCGACCGGACGATCCTCGAACAGCTCGCGCGCTACATCCTGGCGGTCGCAACGCTCGATTTCGGTTACTCCTTCATGTTCCAGGCGCCGGTCGTTGGCGTGCTGACGAGCCACGCTCCCGCGTCGCTGCTGCTCGGCAGCGCCGCACTCGTGCTGGGGACGACCGTGGGTCTCCTGGCGGGTGGGCTGTGCGCGATCACCCGCTCACGCGCGCTGGACGGCGTCGTGCGCTCGGTCGCCTCGATGCTATATGCGGCACCGGTGTTCTGGACCGGGCAGGTGCTGATCCTGCTGCTCGCCGTGGGGGCCGGTGTGTTCCCGGCCGGAGGCATGACCACGGCACGGGAGTCGATGACGGGTCTCGCCCGCGGCGGCGACGTGCTCTGGCACCTGGCGCTGCCGGCCGTCACGCTGTCGCTGCCGCTCGCTGCGGTGATCGCGCGGGTCACGCGCGCGGCGATGCTCGAGGTGATGCTCGAGCCTTTCGTGCTCGCAACCTCCGCTCGCGGGATCACGCGACTGAGGATCGTCATCAGGCACGTCGGCCCGAACGCCATGGTTCCCGTCGCAACGCTCATCGGCCAGCACGTCGGGAACATCGCCGCAGGCGCCGCGCTGGTCGAAGCGCTGTTCGGCTGGCCCGGCCTGGGTTATCTCGTGCTGCACGCCTCGCTCCACCGCGATTACCCGCTGGTGACCGCGGCGTTCATCGGCATCTCGGCCAGCGTCGTGTTTTTCAACGCGCTGACCGATGCGGTCTGCGCCTGGCTGGATCCGAGGATCCGGCTCACGTGAAGCCCTGGACCGCAATGTCGTCCGCTGGCCGATGGACGGGGCTGCTCATTCTTGCCGCGCTGGTGTGCGTAGCCTTCGCGCAACGGCAGATCGCGCCGACGGATCCGTTTGCGGTGACGGGTGGTGCGTTGATTGCGCCGTCGATGCGGTATCCGTTCGGCACCGACGATCTTGGACGCGACGTGTTCGCCGGCGTGATCCATGGTGCCGCCACATCGTTGCAGGTGGGTGCGGTCGGCGCGCTGGGGGCGATCCTGGTCGGCCTGGTCATCGGGGGCCTCGCCGGCATCCGCGGCGGATGGCTGGATCACCTGTTGATGCGGGCCACGGAGTTCGTGCAGGCGATGCCGCGGTTCTTTCTCGTTATCACGGTGATCGCCATCTTCGGCACGTCGCTGTGGCTGATCGTGCTGGTCATCGGGTTGACCGCATGGCCCGGCACGGCCCGCGTTTTCCGGTCGATGGTTCTGACGACGATCGAGCGGGACTTCGTGCTTGCCTCCCGTGCGGCGGGCGGCGGCGACCGATGGATCCTGCTGCGGCACGTGTTGCC
>JACDBQ010000032.1 GCA_013694845.1 Acidobacteriota bacterium | reverse complement strand
GGTCGAGCTGACCACGCTCCTCGGGCAGGTCGACGGGAACCGGCACCCACGCAGCTCCGTCACCGTCTCGCAGGTGGTGGCGCAGTGGCTGGAGGTCGTCGAGCTGGTGACACAACCAGGCAGCGATACGAGGGCCTGGTACGCCTCTACATCGAGCCGACCCTCGGCTCTCACATGGCCGCGAAACTCGACGCCGAGCTACTGGAGCGACTCTACTCGCGGATGCGCCGATGCAAGCGGCTCTGCGCGAAGCCGCCCCGCGACCACGTGTGCCGGCCCCTATCAGCGTCGACGGTGCGCCAGACTCACTTCGTTCTGCGAGCCGCGCTCGACCGCGCCGTCCGGTGGAACTACCTCGGCGTGAACGTCGCCGCGATGGCAGCGCCGCCCGCGTTCGAACGCAGCGACCCGGACCCGCCGTCGCCGGAGGAAGTCGCGGCGCTGCTCAACGACGCATGGCGATCCGGCCTGGGGCCTGTTCCTCTGGCTGACGATGATCACCGGTTGCCGGCGCGGAGAGATGTGCGCACTCCGCTGGGGCGACGTCGACCTGACCCGCCGCGTCGTCAGCGTCTCCCGCAGCTACTCACAGATCGTGGGATCTACCCGCGAGAAGTCCACCAAGAGCAATCAGAAACGCCGGCTCGCCCTCGACGAGCCTACTCCGCGACTACCGCGCCGAGTGCGAAGCGACCTGCGCAGAACTCGGTGTGTTGCTGTCGCCCTCCGCGTTCGTCTTCTCCAACAGTCCCGACAGCAGCACAGCGTTGCTCCCGAGCACGGTCACCCAGCGGTACCGGCGGGTCGCCCTTCGCGCCGGTCTGCGCAGCACCCGCCGGCACGCCCTGCGGCACTACTCAGCGACGGAACTCCTCACAGCCGGCGTGGACCTGCGTACCGTCGCCGGCCGGCTCGGTCATGGATCTGGCGGCGGCACGACGCTGCGGTTCTACGCCGCGTGGGTCGAGGCCGCGGATCAGGGGGCGGCCGACGCCATGGCAACGATCATGCCCACACCTGACCCGACCCGACGACGGCCAAAGCATCCGTACGAAGTCGTCGCATCTGATTTGCGCAAGCAGATCGAGTCGGGCGCACTCCGGCCCGGGTCACCGTTGCCCACGTCCACGGAACTGTCCGCGCTCTATGACGTCTCCGCGGGGACCGTCAATCGGGCCGTCGCGCTGCTCAAGGAGGCTGGCCTCGTGGTAGCCGCTCGAGGCCGCCGCGCGCAGGTGACTACGACGAGTGACGAAACCGCGGCTCGAACAACCGACGATGACTGACGCGGCGATCACCGCGAGGTGGAAGCAGGGCTGACTGCCGAGGGACTTGCAGTGGACTGCATACCAACTGTGACCAGCGGCAGAGTAGCGGCGAGTGGTTCTGCGTCCATGCGATGCTGTGGCGCATGTTCGGTCGCCCTCCGCAGCGCTAACGAGTTCCTCTCCGTCGTCGAGCAGCAGCACCACGATCTCCAGCACGTTGCCCGCTCGATCCGGGCCCAGCCGAAGCTCGCGGCGAGGGCCGCCCTGATCCTCACCCAACAGTGGGTAGGCGATCAGGAACCGACCCGCTGCGTGGATGGCGTCCTCGTCAGCCACGCCGTGCTTGCGCCGACCGGTGCACCTCCACCCGGCAATCGTAATACGAAACGACGTTGAGTGCCCAGCGCGACGAGCTGACGGCACGAGCGATCCACGGCGTCTCGCCGACGTGATCTACGCCGGCCGTCTGCACGATTTCCCCGACCCCGGTTGCCCCGGAGTGGCCTACGGCGATGAGGACGACGACCGAGAGTTCGAACTGGTGACCGCTCACCCCGCGTTTGACGCGAACGCTTGGACACAGGAGTGAACGGTGGGGGCGACGCCCGCCGGACCAGCCGCATGTTTCCGCAGGTCAAGCGTGGGCGCGGCAGGATTCGAACCTGCGGAATATCGGGTGTAAGGCCAGCGTTCCACGTGGTCTACGGCCCCTACCAGCAACAACAGCCTCCGATGGCGTCCCTCGGGAACCGCGAACCACACCGACCACCCGCGGTTCGCACGACGTTTGATCCGCGGAGAAGGTCGCCACGACAGGGCGGCCATCACGATGCGGGATCGAGCGAGCACGCCGGAACGCAGTCAGGCTGACGGATCTTGCTCACGCCTCGCGCCCTTGCCGCGTTGACCACTTCTATCATCAAGGCGTCGCCTCCGGC
>JACDBQ010000937.1 GCA_013694845.1 Acidobacteriota bacterium | reverse complement strand
ACCCCGCACTCGGAGACCTGCCGCATTACCAGATACCGCCGAACGAGAAACGCACGCTCGCATCGGGCCTGCGGGTCTGGACCGTCGAGCACCGCGCGGTTCCGCTGATCAGCATCCTGGTGCTGATCCGCCGTGGTGCGTCCGCCGATCCCCGAGGGCAGGAAGGCCTGGCTGCGATCGTGGGAGACCTGCTCGACGAAGGGTGCGGCGATCTCGACGCACTGGCGCTGCACGAAGAGCTCGGCCGGATCGGCGCGCAGCTCGACACGGAGGTCGGATCCGACGCGACGCTGCTGGGGCTGACGATGCTGTCGCGCTTCGCGGAGCGCGGCGGCGCCCTCCTCGCCGACATGATCCGGCGGCCCCGGCTGGACGCGCGAGACTTCGACCGCGTTCGCGATCTGCGGCTGAATCGTCTGGTGCAGATCCGCGACATGCCCCCGGCGCTCGCCGACCGCGCCTTTACGGAGCTGGTGTATGGGGAGCACCCGTACGGTCACTTGTCGATCGGCTCCGAGGGTGCGCTTCGAGCCATGACGCCGGAGAGCGTCACGGGCTTTCACGCCGCCGCGTACGTTCCCGCCCATGCCACGATCATCGCGGCAGGCGACGGCAGCCACGACTCACTCGCCGCTCTCGTCGAGCGCCTCTTTGGCGACTGGTCGCCCGCCGGTGACACGGCCGTCGATGAAAGTGCGGCGCTCGCGATGCCGGTGTCCCCCTCGACCCGTGTCGCCCTGCTGCACAAGGCGGGCGCCGCGCAGTCGGAGCTGCGCATGGGTCACATCTCGGTCGCGCGAAACCATCCCGACTACCTGCGGCTCCTGGTGCTCAACATGGTGCTCGGCGGCCAGTTCGTGAGCCGCATCAACATGAACCTGCGCGAAGACAAGGGCTACACCTACGGTGCGCGCACCGGCTTCGAGGCGAGGCGCGGCCCCGGTCCGTTCCTCCTCCAGGCGAGCGTCCAGTCAGATGCCACGGCCGACGCGATCCGGGAAAGTATCGGCGAGATCTCCGCGATCCGCGGCGATCGTCCGGTGACGCGAGAGGAGCTCGAAACGGGCCGCGCCGCGCTGACCCGCGGCTATCCGAGGAACTTCGAGACCGCCGAGCAGGTGGCCCGGGCGGCGGCGCAGATGGCGCTTCACGATCTGGCCGAGGATTACTACACGACCTTTGTTCCCCGGGTGCTCGCGATCGACGAGCAGGCTGTCACCCAGGCGGCGGCTCGGCACCTGGATCCGTCCCGGCTGCTGACGGTGGTGGTGGGGGATCGGGAGCGCGTCGGCCCGGCGCTCAGCGCGCTGGCGCTGGGGGAGACTCTCGACCTCGATTTGTCGGCATGAAGGCGGCGCGGTTCCATGAGCATGGCGGTCCGGACGTTCTTCGTTACGAAGATGCGCCGGATCCGGCGCCCGCCCTCCGCCGCGCCATCGTGCGCGTCCGCGCGTGCGCGCTGAATCACCTGGATCTCTGGCAGCGGCGCGGTCTCGAACGGGTGAGAATTCCGCTGCCGCACATCTCCGGCGCTGATGTCGCGGGCGAGATCGTCGACGGCGGCGGCGCGTTCGCAGCGGGCACCCGCGTCATGCTCCATCCGGGCCTCAGTTGCGGCCACTGCGACGCGTGCGCGAAGGGTCGCGACAACGAGTGTCCCCAGTACAGCGTGCTCGGCTACATGTCCGACGGCGGCTACGCCGAGCTCGTCTCCATCCCTCTCGAGAATGTCATCCCGATACCCGAGCACGTCGACTTCGTGTCGGCGGCCGCCTTTCCGCTCACGTTCCTGACCGCCTGGCATATGCTGCTGACTCGAGCCAGACTGGAGCCCGGGAACACCGTGCTGGTACTCGCGGGCGGGAGCGGGGTGGGCCAGGCCGCCATCCAGGTCGCGCGCCTGCACGGCGCCACCGTATTCGCCACGTCCGGCCCCTCGAAGATGGCCGCCACCAAGGCGCTCGGTGCGTCTCAGGTGTTCGACCACTACGCCGACGATTTTTCGAAGGGTGTGCGCAGCATGACCGACGGCCGCGGCGTCGACATCGTCGTCGAACACGTCGGTGAAGCGACGTGGGACCGGAGCGTTCGTGCGCTGGCGTCCGGCGGCCGGTTGGTAACCTGTGGCACCACGACGGGGTATCGCGCGACATTGGATCTCCGGCACCTGTTCGCGCGCCAGTTGTCGCTGCTGGGATCGTACATGGGCCGCAAATCCGAATTACTGGAGGCGGCGCCGCTCTTTTTCTCGGGCAGGTTGAAGCCGGCGATCGATGTCGTGCTGCCGCTGAAAGGTGCTGCCGCCGCGCAGGAACGTCTCGAACAGGCGCAGCAGTTCGGCAAGATTGTGCTGGAACCCTGACCGCCGCGGTTCGCGATGAGCGGCTAGAAGTATTTGACGATTCCGGCCAGCGCCTCGTACAGAGCCCCGGCCAGCGCACGCATGACAGGCGAGACCTCCCCCGTCGCCACTGCATCCGCGACCGTGACGGGTTGCGTCACCAGCAGCCAGATCGTTGCGCCCGCCATAGCGGTCGCGATCAGACCGACGACCGCCGCAAGGCTGAGGCTGAGCCGGGCGAAACTCATAGGAGCTTGTTCAGTCTAGGACACCCCTCTACCCCTCGCAACATGGAGACGGTGAGTGGCTGTCCGCTCCCGGTGAACCGTCCCGGCTGCCACCTGACGACTGGCTGATGTGCGGGCAACTGTGGTTTTGACGGACGGTGCCCCCCGGCGGTTCCTTCGCGCGACGGCTCGACGCCGTGGCCTGCGGTCGATGCATCAGAGATTCCGGCTCAGAAACCGGCACAGCGTGAAGCCATCGAGATACTTGAAGGGGGTCATGCCCGTGCTGTAGTGACCGCATGGCAGAACAGCGACCTTGTGCGGGATGCGCTTTTCGCGGAACTCGCTGACCAGCGTGCGCGACAGGTCCAGCGGAAAGGACAGATCGTAGAGCGCGTAGACGAGCAGGGCCTGTTTCGTGCGCATGCGCTCGACGTAGGGCCACGGAGAGATCGGCATCCAGATCCGCCGCAGCGTGTCGATGTCGATGTTCCCGTCGAGCGACGCCTTGACGTGCTCGGTCGAGAGGCCGCTCCAGATGACGTCGGCGAAGTAAGGCGAGATGTGGTTGAGGGCGGCAGCCCTGACCAGCGGCT
>JACDBQ010000936.1 GCA_013694845.1 Acidobacteriota bacterium | reverse complement strand
CCCCCGCACTCTCCTCGGCCCGGCGGAACTTGGCCATCGCGGTGTGGTAGGCGAACAGCTGCACGGGCACCGTGTAGACCATCGGCACAAGTAGTTCAGGCATCTCGGGAAGCTCGAGGTGCTGATCGACCGATCCCGCGAGCACGGTGTCTCCCTCGGTGGTGACCGCGTAGACCTGGCCTCCCCACCGCCGTCCATCCACGGCGGTATTGAGGGCCCGAGCGAGGCTTGGGCCACGCGGCGCGATCAGGAAGAGCGGATCTCCCGCTTTCTGTGAATTGTAGTGATGATATTCCTCGAGCGGGATGGCGATGGCATGGCTGGTCGCGCACTCCTTGACCTTGGCGGCGCCAAACATGGCGCACGCGTAAGCCGGACCGCCTCCGGAGTACAGATAGATGTGCCGGTGCGCTTCCTTTTCCGCGATCGCTGCCACGGTCCCGTCGCAACTCTCGAGCACCTGCGCGATGCTGTCCGGCGTTCGATGGAGTGCCGTCTCGAGGTCATCGACTCTGGTCGAGCCGCCACCTCTGGCTCGCGCAAGATCAAGCCCGAACTGATACAGCACCATCATGGCTGCTGTGCTGGCCTGGGTAGGCCATCCCTTGCGCTCGGCATGCACCGTCAGGCACAGGTCTGCCTCGGTCATCACGGGTGACCCCGGGGTGTTCGAAAGGCCGAGGGTTAGCGCTCCCTGCGCGCGAGCGAGCAGCAGAGCCTCGACCGCCCGGGTCGTGACGCCGCTCGAGCTCAAGACGACCACCAGGACCCGGGCACCTGTTGTCTGCGCGTAATAATACGTGAAATCGAGCGCCTGGATCGGCTCGCACGGGATCCCCAGCAGCTGCTCGAACATGCTGCGGACGCCGAGCATGCATGCCAGCGAGTCGCCGCAGCCCACCATCACGATACGGTCGAGGGGCCGCTTCGCGCACACCGCAGCAGCCTCCGCGATGGCACGCCGTTCCTTGACGAGCGTGCGGCGGACGGCCTCTGGTTGGGCCCACATTTCGCTGCGTGTATGCTCCACACGGTGCCGGCGCTTGGCGTCGAGCGGGTCATCGGTCGGCAGCACGAGCGCTTTCTCGCGCTCCTGACGGTGGAGATCCTCGATCAGAAGACGGGCGCGAGGCGCGAGAGGCGAGTCGTCGGCGGTCAGCGGCGTCGGGTTCATGATTGGCGACTACGATAGACGAACCAGTCGGCAATTGCCAACCGGCCGGGCAGGCCGTTGGCCGCGCTCGGGACGCCGCGGGATCCCCGGCGGTATCAGGCGCGTGGCGCTCTGCGTTGCTGCAGGAATTCATCGACAGCCTGCCGCGTGGGAAGCCCGCTTTGCGCTCCCACGGCAGTGATCGAGATGGCGGCGGCAGCGGTGGCAAACAGAGCCGTGCGCTCGAGGGCCCAACCCTCGAGGTGTCCGTGGATGAAGGCGGCATTGAAGCAGTCACCCGCGCCTGTCGTATCCCGAACGGCCACCGGGAATGCTGGTGTCCTGATGGTCTCCGTGGCCGTCACGACGAGGGAGCCCTGACCGCCCTGCGTGATGACTACCATCTTCGGCCCGTGGCGCAACAGCTCCAGGCCCGCACGCCTGAGGTCCGTCTCGCCGGGAAACATGCCGCGGATCGCATGAGCGTTGACGAACAGCAGGTGTGAGGACTCCAGAAGCTCGCGCACGCGATCTTCTCCCCGGCTGAGGGTGGACGGCTCCAAATCGAGCGATACCTTGACCCCATGTCGCCTCGCCAACGCGATCGCTTTCAAAGTGGTGTCGATGCGTAAGCCGGTCGTATGGAGGAGGTCGGCGCCCCTGACGGTGTCATCTGTCAGATCTTCCGGCGCCGGGAACATCGTCGTAGTGGGTGCGATGACGAGCGCTTTCTCGCCCGTGTCGTCCAGCATGCTCACGCAGAAGTAGGTCTCTTCTCCCTCCTTCACGATCAGGCGGTTCGTATCGACCTGAAACGCGTCGAATCCCTCTCTGACCAGGGCGCCGAACCCGTCGTTGCCGAGACATCCCACGAAGGCACTCGCCGTTCCCAGGCGGCTCAGCGCACAGAGAAAATTGCCAATCACCCCGCCGGGGTATCGTTCGACTCTGGTCGCCAGGATCTTCTCATCGTGTTGCGGCAACCGCGGGATGTGCAGGACGACGTCGACTCCGGCATCGCCGAGGCCGAGAACTCTAACCACGGTACCGGCCTTCAGCGCATTGATCTGCCACCCTCAGCTCGCGCCGGCCCGACATGTCAGAACCCCCGAGCAGGAAAAAACACGTTGGCGCTGACGGCCACGATGATCGTGGCCACTGCCAGGCCGATCACCATGTTGCGGTCCGATCTGCTGAAGCGACGCCCGCGGTAGGCGGTGCGGCGGTCGAACGCGCCGAATGCCCGGGATTCGATCGCCACCTCCAGGTCGCTTGTCGTCCGCAGCGCGGACGTGATCATCGGTACGATCGTCGGCACCGTCTGCCGGACGGCGTTGACGATCCCTTTCCCCTCCAGATCCATGCCACGCAGACGCTGGGCCTCCGTGACGCGTTCGCGGCTCGTGTGGAGAAACGGGATGAAACGGAGCGCGGTCGTGAAGATGAACGAAATCTGATACGGCAGACCCACCTCGGTCAATCCGGCAATGAGTTGCGTCGTCGGGGTAGTGAGGAAGACCAAGGGAAACGTCAGGAACATCCCGAGCATCCGGAAAGCCAGAACGACCCCGAACAGTACGCCTTCGGCGTACAGCGTGAGGGCGTTGGCCTGGAGACCTTCACCGCTGAAATTTATCCGGAAGGGCAGCATGATCGGATCGAAGAGCGGGGTGCGGTTGCCCGAGTACCACAGACCCTGTGCCGAGATGAGGAAGATCAGCAGGGCCGGAATCAGGGCGCGCAGCCCTTTGAAATAGCCCCATGGAACACCGGACATGCGGTACAGGGCCACGGTCATCAGCAGCAGCCCGCCGAGGAGCCACAGATTCCCGACGCTGAACATGAGTAAGAGAATGCTCAACATGACGGCCATCTTCACCACGACGTGCATTCGGTGAAAGGCGGAATCGCCCGGAATGTAGTCCAGCGGCGTGTGGCTCATGCGCCAACCCCCATCCTTTTAAGCACGCCGGTCATCTCCTCGACCGTCAGCGTGTTCGGCGGCACGCCGCAATCGCTCAGACGGTGGGCGAGCTGCACGATCTGCGGCACCTCGATGAAGGTGTCGCCCAGGAGGTCCACGTGGCGGAAGACCTCCTTTGTGGTGTCGTCCATGACAACACGGCCCCGCTTCATCACGACGCATCGGCGCGCGTAGCGCGTGATCAGCTCCATGTCATGCGTAATCACGATGATCGTGTAGCCCCTGGCGTTGAGCGCGTAGGCGAGGTCCATAAAGATCGTGCGGCCGGCCAGGTCCTGGCCTGTGGTCGGCTCGTCGAAGATGACCACCTCTGGCTGCATGGCCAGAATCGAGGCGAGCGCAACCCGCTGGCGGTCCCCCCAGCTGAGTGACAGGGGGTGCCTGTCAGCCATCTGGAAAATGCCCACGGCCTGCATGGCCTCCCGAGCCCGCGTCTCCAGGGCATCGCCTTTCAGGCGAAGACGCGCCGGTCCGACTTTCACCTCATCGGCCACGCTCGTCTTGAACAACTGGTGGTCGGGATTCTGCAACACAAGGCCAATCCGGCCGGCCAGCGAGGAGGTCGTGAGTGTTCCGGCCGGCCGGCCAAGCACCGTCAGTGTCCCATCGGTGGGCTTGAGCAGTCCCACGAAGTGCTTCACCAGAGTCGTCTTTCCCGCCCCGTTCTCGCCGATCAGGCCGACGAATTCTCCCTGTCGTATCGTGAGGGTGACACCACGCAGTGCGTCGATTTTCCCCGCGTATCGAAAGGAGACGTCTCGCGCCTCGATGACGGGGGCCGCGAGGGCGCCCCGGGTTGCGCTGGTGTCGTGACCGTCTCCTCGAGGCGGGTCCTCCTCGGAGGGCGCGGCGGGCGCCGCCGCGAGCTTTGGCCGGATCATTGCCTCGGCTGCGTCCAACGTGACCGGCAGTGCCTCGGCGGAGAACCCGAGGGCGTGCATGAGGCGCGTGACCTGTGGCGGCGCGATCCCGAGAGCGGTGAGTCGTTCGACCTGCGAAAACACCTGCCGTGGCGTGCCGACATCGATGACTTCGCCGTTGTTCAGGATGACGACGCGGTCAGCGAATTCCGCGACGGGCTCGCTCTTATGCTCCGTCATGAGCACCGTCATCGCGCGGGTGCGGTTCAGTTCACGCGCCAGCTCAAATAGCGCGAGCGCTCCTCTCGGGTCCAGCGCCGAGGTCGCTTCGTCGAAGACCATGATTTCCGGATCCATTGTCAGCATGGCTGCCGTGATCACGCGCTGAATCTGCCCGCCGGAGAGATCGGCCGGGCCCCGGTCTAGCAGGTCCGCAATCCGTACGGCCGCGGCAATGGCGTGGATTCGGTCTCTGATCTCGCTGACCGGAACGCACAGATTTTCCGGTCCGAACGCCAACTCGTCTTCGACTGATGGACACAACAACTGTGCTTCAGGATTCTGCATAACGAGTCCGACACGTCTGGCTAGATCGTGGACCTGGTGGGTCATCGTATCCAGGCCGGCGATATGCACAGCCCCGTAGAACGCGCCGCCCACGCTATGCGGTATCACGCCGTTGAGGGTCAGGCACAGCGTGGACTTGCCGGCGCCATTCGGACCCATGATCGCCACGCATTGCCCTTTTTCGACCGCAAGGTCGACCCGGTTCAGGGCTCGAACGCCACTGGGATACTCATACGAGAGTTGACGGATATCGACGGCCAGCACCGCGCCGTCGGTCATCACGCGCGTCTCGCTGGTGGCACTGCTCACGTTATTTGCCTGGCGGGAGGCTGCTGCAGCGGAAGCTGAGAGGAGGGGGAAGCGCCTTTTACGTGCGACCCTACCAACGGCCGTGTGCCGGCCGCCGTAGGCCCATCCGCTTCAGTCCGAGGATCACTGGGGTTCCGATCAACGCGCCGATCCCGGCGTAGATGAAGATGCGTTCCCACCAGGTGAAGGCCAGCGACGTGGCGATGGATGGCTCTGCCGGGAACCGGAACATCATCTGCCAGACGGCCCACTCGAAGCCGTGCTGCATGGCGGCCACCCCGTAGTAGCACAAGATCCAGAGAGCCAGGAAGAGCCTCCACGCCGCCTGGGTTTCATTCCGCTCGATCTGCTTTGCCGCCCACCGCGCCCCTGCCAGACCCACGATCCACGAGGGAAGAATATCCAGCCCGCCCACGAGCAGAATCTGCGGCATCGGAAAATCCTGCACGAGGAATGCGAAGTCGGCCCAGAGCCAGAGCAGAAAGATCGGAGCCAAAATGCCTGGCAGCCACAGGTTCCGCCTTGGACGCTGTACCAGGGAGCCCGCGCCCAGCGCGGCGAAGGCAATCGAGAAAGGACTAAGCAGGCCGATGCCGGCCGTGTAGGGGGCAATGATCAGGTCGATGGCGCCGCCGACGAGGCACGCGGCGAAGCCGGCGACGGGCCCCAGGACTATGCCGGCGAGAGGCGCCACCGGGATGCTCATCGGGAACGCGCCGCCACCGCCCTGCATGGGGAAGATCCAGGGGATCGTTCCGGCTACGGCGATGATCGCGGCCCAGACCGCCACCTGCGAGATGGGTGCGCCTGCGAGAAGATTCCTTGAGTGGCCGGGAGAGTGGCGCGCCTCTTCTCGCACGTCTGGCATCCGTGTTCTCTCGATCATCGACTGCGCACGCCGACTCAGCGGCCCTCACGGCCGTTGCGGAGGCGGTTGACCTTGTCCATGAACCGTGTGACCTTCGCTTCAGACACGGGCGTCCACCAAACACCATCTTCCTTCAGCGAGCTGCCGATGATCACGCCATCGGCGACCTGCAGCAGGTCGCCCACATTATCGTCGTTGACGCCGCTTCCGATCACGACCGGCAACTGCGTGGCTGCTTTGATTGCCGTGACTTCGTCGACTTGCGCCGCGTCTCCGGTGCGCTGCCCCGTGGCGATGACGACATCGGCATCGAAGAATTCGACGTCGCGGGTCAATTCCGCAATGCTCCGATCGGCCACGATCGCGTGGGACCCGTGCTTGACGTGAACGTCGGCGAAGATCCTCACCCCGCGGGCGCGGAGCCACGCACGGTATCGGGTGGCGCGCGCCGCCTGACCTTCCATGAGGCCCTCGTTCGCCACGTAGGCATTGGCCCACTGGTTGACGCGCACGAACACACCACCCGTCACGGCCGCCACGGCAATCGCCGGCACGGCGCCGTTGGCCAGCAGGTTGATCCCGACCGGCAGGTTGACGTGTCGCTTCACGCGATCGGTCATCACCGCCA
>JACDBQ010000934.1 GCA_013694845.1 Acidobacteriota bacterium | reverse complement strand
TGAAGGACGTCGCTGCGGACGTCGGGATGGCGGACGGCCGCGCCACGCGCGCCGCCGCCTGGGGAGACTTCGATGCCGATGGGGATCCGGACCTCCTGGTCGGATTCGCAGCGGGTGCTGGCCCCGTTCTTCGGCTCTATAGAAACCACCATGCCCAATTCGAGGACGTCACCGCCAAGTCAGGTCTGACCGTAGGGACGGGCGCCGTGCGTCAGCCCGCCTGGATCGACTTCGACGGTGACGACGACCTGGACCTGTTCGTCGCCTTCCGAGACCGCGCGAATGCGCTCTATCGCAACGACGCGGGCGCGTTCGTCGAGGTCGCCTCGAACCTGGGGCTGGCCGACACGCGAAAGTCGGTAGGTGCGGTCTGGTTCGACTACGACGAAGACGGCGACCTGGACCTGTACGTGGCGAATCAGGACGGCGACGCGAATGGTCTCTATCGGAACGACGACGGACGATTCAGTGACGCTGCCGAAGATGCGGGCCTGGCCTGGGGCGGGCGGGTGCCGCATGATCCGACCCGCGGCACGGTCCGTCCCTGCGCTGCCGACGTGGACGGGGACGGGCGGTTCGATATCCTGACGGCGAACTACGGGTCGAACGGTCTGTTTCGGAACCGTGAAGCAGGGAAATTCGCAGATGCATCGTCGGCGTGGGGGATCGCGAACGACGGCCGACACGACACCTGCGCCATCGGTGACTTCGACAACGATGGCCGTGTCGACGTCTACGTGAACGGCACCGTCAGCGAGGGCGTGAGCCACCGGGACTACCTGTTCCGAAACGTGGGAACGCGATTCGAAGACGTCACGTCGCCGACCCTGCTGTCCCTCCATGCGAGCCACGGTGCGCTGTGGGTCGACTTCGACGGAGATGGAGACGAAGACCTGGCGCTGGCAGGCACCAGGCCGGACCTGCTCCCGCTGGTGTGGCGGAATCTCCTGCCCGCCAGCACCGCGCGACGATGGTTGAAGGTGCGGGTGGTCGACGGCCGCGGGCGCGCGACCCGGGCGGGCGCCGAAATTCGAGTGTACGCGGCAGGCACGCGCACGCTGATCAGCTCACGACTCGTCGACACCGGATCAGGCTACAACTCGCAGAACGATCTCCCGGCCCACGTGGGTGTCGGTAGCGCCTCGCGGGTGGACGTCGAAGTGGTTTTTCCACACCGCGGCCGGCGGCAGGTCGTTCCTGCACGCGGGGTCGAGACCGGTCGTTCTCGCCCGCTGATCATGACGGTTCCGACGGCAGTGGTGCCGCCTCGTCAACCCGACGTGATCTTCGTGCCGACGCGCCAGAGCGTCGCGGACGACATGCTCACGATGGCGGGCGTCACGTCGAAGGACGTCGTCTACGATCTCGGTTCCGGGGATGGCCGGATTCTGATCCTGGCCGCCCAGAAGTTCGGCGCCACCGGCGTGGGGATCGAGATCGACCCGAAACTGGTCGACATGGCGCGCACCATCGCGCGCGACGGCGAGGTCGAGGGGCGGGTCTCCTTTGTGAACGGGGACCTTTTCGAGGCGGACATCTCGCCCGCCACGGTGGTCACGATCTTCCTGTCACCGAGCGTGAATGCCCGGCTCGAGTCGAAGCTCCGGCAGGAGCTGCGACCGGGGACCCGGATCGTGTCCCATCAGTTCCCGATCGGCCGCTGGCCCCCGGACAAGACCACGCGCGCCGATGACGGGACCTTGCTCTATCTCTGGACTGTGCCCAAGGGCTAGCCGGAGCGCGCCGACAATGGCGTACGATCGCGGGGATGGCCACCGCCGCTCCCGACGGCCGGACGCTGCTCGAAACCGCCCTGAAACACGAGCGGCTCGTCACCGCGACGCTGCTCGTCGTGATTCCCCTCGCCTGCTGGACCTGGATCGCGCTGATGGCGCGCGACATGTACGGATCGATGCAGGGGTCGTCGGCATGGATGATGACGGCCACCTGGGACGGCCCGCACCTGGTGCTGCTCTGGGCGATGTGGGCCGTCATGATGACCGCCATGATGCTGCCCTCGGCCGCGCCCCTCGTCCTGCTCTACGCCGGCGCGCTCCGTACGCGCGGTGACGCTAGGACCGGGCGGAAACTGTACGCGATCGGCGCGGGGTATGTGGTGGTATGGGCCCTGTTCAGCGTGGTCGTTACCGTCCTGCAGCGGGTGTTGTCGTCTGCACTCGTCCTGACCCCGATGATGGAGGCGACACCGATGGCCGGCGCCGCCGTGCTCGCGGTCGGAGGTCTCTACCAGTTGACGCCGCTCAAGAGCGCCTGCCTGCGCGTGTGCCGTTCGCCGCTTTCGTATCTGCTGCAGCACTGGCGCCCAGGCGCGACCGGCGCATTTCAGCTCGGCGTGCACCACGGAGCCTACTGCGTGGGCTGCTGCTGGGCCCTGATGCTGCTGCTGTTTGCCGGCGGGGTGATGAACCTGGTGGTCATCGTGGCGCTGACCGTGTGGGTACTGGTGGAGAAATTTGCGCCATTCGGCGAGCAGACCGCGCGCGTCACCGGTGTGGCGCTGCTGGCGTCTGCGATCTGGATGGCGGCGCGCTGACGCAGGGCGCGACCAGCGCTATGCGCCCTGCCAGGTAAATGGGGCGTACTGCCCGTTGTTCCTGCCGCTGGCGTCGTCCCACGAGACACCGAGTGCCGCCAGGTGGCTGTTCGAGGCACGGGCAAGGGAGAATGTGTTCGCTGCGGGATGACCTGTGTTGGTCAGCTGCATCGGCTCCGCCGCGGGATTCAATCCTGTGGCCCCCTCGGCCTCCATGCGGACCAGGTTCGACGCATTCACCGACCATGAGACGCCGCTTCGCTTGAACTCGATCGGGGACGTCTCGACGCCGAGGAACGTGCCCACCAGCCCCGACAGTGCGGCCATCGGCCCGCCGGCGCTGCCGCTCGCGATCCCGGTGATGGCGTCACGCTGTTCAGTCGTGGCGCGTTCGTCGACCACGAGACCAACCGACCAGTTGCCCTTTCCCATCGCCTCGGGCGTGACGCCGACGACGATGAACCCGAGGCCGTCGAGCGCGACGTCGGCAAAGCGACCACGCTCGATCTGGTACGCCATCACGAATATGCACGTGCCCTTTGTGGGTTTCACCATCATCTGCCCTGGCACGCACGGACATACGAAGTCGCAATTGCAGGTCTCGTAGTACTGCCCCTGCACCTGCCAAGCTGATTCGGCCACGTCCCACCTCCGCGAGTCAACGGTCCGGAGACAGTATACGACCGAAGGATTCACCTCACCGAACGGTTCGTATCGGCGGCTGAGAGTACGAGGTGTCAGCGGGCGACTGCTATACTCCGGCCGCATGCCGTCCGCCCACACCGCAAGATTGTGCGTCCTCTCACTGGCGTTCACCCTGGCGCTCGCCATGGTTTCAACGCAGGCTGCGCAGCCCTCGACGGCCTGGGCTGGTATCGTGACCGATTGGGAAGTCTTTGAGCGGGCTGAGGACCCGCTGACCGCGGGGACCGAGGGGGATCGCGCCGCGCTCTCGCGGCTGCCGGACGTCAGGCCCGAGGCCGAGGCACGACGGCTCGCAGCCCTGAAGGCCTTCAAGTCGCGTCTCGATGCGATCGGCTCGACTGCCCTGCCGGCCGATGATCGATTCAACCACGCGTTTCTGACCCGCGAGGTGAACGAACGGATCGAGCGCGCGGGGTTCGACGCCGCGCGGCTTGCGTTCACCAACGAGGGTGGCCAGGGATCGCTGCTCGGCTACTACGCGCGCACGACCGCGATTGCGGCGCGGGCCGACGCCGATGCCTGGCTGTCGCGGCTCGACGCGACAGCCCGGCTCATTCGTGACAGCCTCGCCAACGCCCGCCGTGGATTGGCGAACGGCTTCACCCAACCGAAGTCCGTCGTCGAGAACGCGCTGGATCTCGCGAAGGCCGAGACCGCTTTCACACTCGACGCCGACCCTCTCCTGATCCCCTTCGTGTCGCTCCCGGCGTCCGTTCCGGCTGCCGACCAGGCCGCACTGCGCCAGCGGGCGCGCGCGATCGTCTCGGGTGAGATCGCGGCCGCCCGCCGGGAGTGGGTACGCTTCCTCGAGGCCGAGTACCTGCCGAAGGCAAGGCCCGGCCTGGGTATCGGATCCCTGAAAGAGGGACGGTCCTATTACGCCTTCCTGGCGCGTGCTTATACGACGACCGCACTGACGCCGGATGAGATTCACGAGATTGGCGTGAAGGAGGTCGCTCGGATCCGCAGCGAGATGCAGACGGAGATTGCGGCGGCGGCATTCAAGGGGACCTTCGCCGAGTTCCTGCAGTGGCTGCGCACCGACCCGAAGTTCTATGCGAAGACCCGGCAGGAGATGCTCGACAAGGCGTCGGAGATTGCCAAGCGCGCCGACGACCAGCTGCCGAAGCTGTTTCGGCGCTCACTCCCCCGTCTTCCGTACGGAGTGCGCGAGGTGCCGCGCGAGATCGAGGATCAGTACACCACCGGGCGCTACTTTCCGGGATCCATGGCCAACGGCGTCGCTGGCGCCTACATCGTCAATACCGGCAAGCTCGATCAGCGTCCGCTCTACGAGCTGCCGGCGCTGACCGTGCACGAGGCAGTGCCCGGCCATCATCTGCAGATCGCTATCTCGCAGGAGCTCGGCGAGCAGCCGTGGTTCCGCCGCAACAGCATGGTCACGGCGTTCGTCGAGGGGTGGGGTCTGTACTCGGAATTTCTCGGCGTGGAGATGGGCATCTACCGGGATCCGTACGAACGCTTCGGACGGTTGTCGTACGAGATGTGGCGCGCCTGCCGGCTGGTGGCGGACACCGGGATTCACTGGAAAGGCTGGACTCTCGAACAGGCGCGCGCCTGCTTCCGCGACAACTCCGCCCTGGCGCCGCACAACATCGAGACCGAGCTGCAGCGCTATATCGCGGACCCCGGCCAGGCGCTGGCATACAAGATCGGCGAGCTGCGGATGAAGGCGTTGCGCGCCAAGGCAGAGAGGGCTTTGGGGGACCGCTTCGACGTCCGCGAGTTCCATGACACGCTGCTGCTGGGGGGTGCGCTCCCGCTGGACATGCTCGAACAGCGCATCGATGCCTGGTTGACTAAACGGTGAAACGGACGGGATGCGGGATGCGGGATGCGGCTTGCTCGCCCACCGGTCGATGTGGTCACCTGCGTGACTGTCGTGCCTCGCCCAGCTCTCTCCTGCCGGGTTGATCGGCGCTCTTGCTGATCTGCAGCAGACTGGCGTAGTGAGCGGAGGCCTTCTGCCCTTGTCCGGCGGCCTCGGCCGCGCGGGCCGCGCCGTAGGTCGCGCGAAAGCGATTTGGCTCTTTCTTCAGCGTCGTTTCGAACTCCACCAGCGCCTCCGCTGGCCGATTCAGCTGCAGCAGCATGTCGCCAAGAAGTTCGCGCGCCGGCTTGATCGGTCCAGGGGTCACCGCCGCCTTGTCGGTGGCGTCTTCCCTGTCGGCCGCCTCGCGCATCAGCGTCAGCGCCTCTGCCTGCCGGCCTTCAGCGAGTGTCAGCCACGCTGTCGCGGCGCGCCGCTGAATCTCGACTTGCTCGGTCCAGTAGACATCGTTGGTCTTGTGGAGGGCGTCGCGGAGTGCCGCCAGGCGATCGATGTCCTGGCGAGCCGCGGCTGGGTTGCCGGACCGGGCAGCGCCGAGCGCTCGGGCAAAGTGGGTCACGGCGTCGGCCCAGGCAAACGGCGTCTGTCGCGGAATGAGCGCGGCCGCTTCGCCCCACGCGTCGCGTTCGAGGGCATAGCGCGCCGGGATGGCGGCCAGTGCGTAGTAGCCGGCTTGCGGTGGTGCGGCGTTGCCGGCGCCGGCGGTCTGCACCTTCGCGCCGAGCGCGGAGCTGGCGTCCACCGTTCGCCTGGCCGCCGTGTCCTGGGCGGTTTGCAGGTAGGCGTACACCTGATAGTCCATCGCGTGCAGCTCTTCTGATGTGGCGTTGTCTTTGCGGGCGGCCGCGGCCGACGCCAGGTTGGTGTCAATCGACTCCTGCCAGGAGCCCACGCGCGTGAACGTGTGCGACGGCATGTGGAGTGCGTGCGCCGCGTCAGGCGCAATCTTCGCGTATCGGCGGGCCGCGTCCAGCGCGCGCGGCGCCAGCGCCGCTACGTCGAAGCTGTGAATGATGTAGTGGGCGAGTCCCGGGTGTTCGGGCTGCCGCGTGACTTCCTGTTCGAGAATGCCCGCGGCTTTCAGCTGGTTCGCGTAGGTCTTGTCGGTCGGCAGCGCCGTCTGATCCAGCGCCAGCGCGTAGAAGATCCGGGCTTCGATGTCCGCGGGGTGACTGGCGGCGAGCGCTTCCATCGCCTTCTCGTAGGCGACCGTCCTCGCGCGCTGATCGACCGTCGAGGCGTCACGGAAGAGCAGCTCCACCGCCGCCACGTACGCCTTCTCGCGATCGGTACCCGCGCCGCTGGCTTTTGCCGCGTCGATCGCCAACAGGCCGGCGTTCAGGGCCGCCGGCGAGCGAAAACCCGCGAATGGATTGCCCCACCAGCTCATCGCGATGCCCCAATGAGCCATCACGCAGCGCGGGTCGCCTTTGAGGACGGTCGTGAAGGACTCGATGGCCGCAGAGAACCAGAAGGAATGAAGCAAGGCGAGACCTCGATCGAATTCCTTCTGCACGGCTGGCGCGCACGAGGTGTCGACATGCACAGTGCCGAGCCGTCCCGAGGGCGTGCCGTGATCATGCTGGCCGGGTGGCTGGCCGGCAGTGACGACCGGAGACACCGCGACACCCAACGCCAACGCTGCGAT
Source organism: Acidobacteriota bacterium (assembly GCA_013694845.1). Taxonomy (GTDB): domain Bacteria; phylum Acidobacteriota; class Vicinamibacteria; order Vicinamibacterales; family 2-12-FULL-66-21; genus JACDCA01. Next base: position 2,151 of record JACDBQ010000934.1, on the reverse strand, counting down.
CACCATCCATAGTGGTCTCATTCTCAGTTCCTCCGACGCGATGATACCTCCACGTTCCAGAACGTGTGCTCTCTGAGGTTGACTTCGAAGTCGCACTCGTTGCCGCACGGCTCACGACTGACCGGGCTGACTGCGTACGGCTATTCACTTAGAGTCCAGGAAATCCCGCGCGGCGCCGGTCCATGTCGATCCGCCGGACGGCGCTGCGGGGATGCTGTCGATGCACCTGCTCGCCTTCCCGGCCAGCAGACGCCACTCGTTTTCGACAGCTGCGGCATTCTGCCGAAGCCAGGCGAGCGCCAACGCGGTGGCCCACGCGCGCGCGACGTCGTCGGACGAACCGGTCGCGCCGACCGCGGCCGAGGTCGTCGAGGTCACGCCCGAAGATGCAGGCCAGTTGCTCCGTCAGCTCCCATGAGCCGTCCGCCGCTTGCAGAAGGATGAGCGCGTGCATGCCGGCTGGCGCGTCGCTCCATTGCGCCGGGTCTCGCGGTTTGAGCGGTGCGGTTCCATTGGCGCCGTCGCGTGCGCCCGCTGTCGGCGTCGGCAGGACGGATGCTCCCTCGCACCTGCGGCTGAACATCCTCGAACGCCCTGCGGCAGCGGTGGGAACGACCGCCTCCGAGGTCAACCGCAGATGCAGTCGCGCCGCCACTCGATTCGGCGCGCCGGGTGAGGCGCCTGGAAAGCCGCCATCACCCAACTGAGGTCTCCTCAATGCCGCGTGAGTTTGCAACCCTCCCCAACCCGAGGTCAACGCGATCGGCACCTTGCGCAGCTGTACATCTCCCTGGCTCGGTGTGTCGCGCCGCTCGACTGCAACGAAGGATGTTTCGCGGGACATCAGTCCGTAGCGCAGGCTGAGGGCGATGATCTCGGCCCTCGAGCTGGTGCTCTTCCTGTCCTTCTGTTGAGAGCCGCGCGCACTGAGCCAGTCGCTTCCTTCTTCCAGCTCGCGGATCAGTGCGCGTGCTGAGAATCCCGCCAGTCTTTGCGGGCGGACGACTGCTGGTCTATGGCTAGTTGACCAGGCGGCCGGGGCGGGCGCCCGATGAATGCCCGTACCAGTACGTGCGCGAGGGTTCTTTGCCGAGCCGGGCCTTCAGCACGTTTTCGGCGAGCAGTCCCCACCCGAGCAGCATTTTCGGCTGCTCGGTCAGGTTCCGCTCTTGAGCTCTCGTGCCGTCGTCGAAGGTGACCGTGATGTCGCCGCGAGCCTTGTGCGCCGACCGGCGCGTCTTGGCGAGCGCGAAGCCTTTGCTGAGCATCAGGCGCTCGTGCTTGCTGATGTCCCTCCAGGGATCCGCCGGGTTGTAGTTCTTGTCCCAGGGCTTGAGCGAACCGTCGCGGAACGACGGACCTGCGCCGTGCGCGGTCAGCCACATCCTGCCTTCCACCCGGCCGACTCCTCGGGATAGAGCAGCATGATGGCGCTGCCCCTGTCGGCCTCGTAACGGCCGATCCCCTGACGGAGCTTCGAGGTATTGCCAACCTGGGTGAAGACGAACTCGGGCGCCGTCGTGAAGTAAGCCGACCGCACCCCCTCGCTCGCGGTGTGACCTTCGATCGTGCCGGTGATCCCGATGTCGAGGCGACGGTACTTCTTGCCGTCGAGCGTGACGGCATGTTCGATCATCTGGCAGCGCTCCTGCCCGACGGCTTTGCCGTTCACCTGGTACCTGGGCGTCATGAATTGATCGCAGGACGCCGGTGCTGCGGACTGCGCATGTGTCAGCCTGGCGCCGCCGGCTGCGGTCGCGCATGCCACCATCGCTGCCGCTGCCATCCTGGTTACTGCTCTGTGCATCGGGCCTCCCTCGGGACTCCTGCAGATACTAGCGGTAATCGGTCCCTCCACCGCATCTCGCGGCACCCACGCGGGATTGGCGATGGCTCGCGTTTCGCCGTGGACTAATGTGACATTGACAATGCGACATTAACTGTCATATAACGATTGCAATGACGAACGGCGTCCGTTACGCCATCGGCGACCTCGCGAGATTGGCGGACGTCTCGCGCCGGACGGTCCGGTATTACGTTCAGGAAGGGCTCATCCCGACGCCGCTCGGCGTCGGCCGCGGGAATCACTACGGGCCTGAACACCTCGAACAGATCCTTCGGGTGAAGGCGATGCAGGAGACGGGGCGGACG
>JACDBQ010000933.1 GCA_013694845.1 Acidobacteriota bacterium | reverse complement strand
TCTGACCACGCTTGCCGCCGGCCCTACGGGCCTGCGTAGTTACGCGGCGTCGGACCCGGGTGCTACAACGACTCTGCCTCGCGGCGTCGCCCGCGAGCCATTACACAGAGAGGGAACCGCATGACTTGTAGAATCGGAAACGTTTCGAGGGGGGCCGTGGTCGCCGCCGGCCTGTTCCTGCTGACTGCCTCGAGCGCGCGCGCCGACATCGTACTGGACTGGAACGCGACGATGCGGGCGGTCATTAATCAGCCGCCTTTCCCGGGCGCGCGCTCCGCGGCGATCACCCAGCTGGCCGTATTCGAAGCGGTCAACGCGATCGTCGGGGATTACGAGTCGTACCTCGGTCAGTCCATTCCGGCGCCGGCCGGCGCTTCGGCGGAGGCCGCCGTGGCGGCAGCGGCGCACAAGGCGCTGATCACGCTCTTTCCTGCCCAGTCCAGCACGTTGAATGCAGCGCTCGCTGCTTCGCTGGCGACGATTGAGGACGGTCCGGCGGAGTCCGACGGTGTGGCGGTCGGTGTCGCCGCCGCAGTCGCGGTACTCGCGCTCCGTACCAACGACGGCGCGGCCGTTCCCGAATCCTACCTGCCACCGGCGTCCGCCGGGCCGGGTGACTGGCTGCTCACCGGCAACTGTCCTGCCAGCGGAGGAAGTTTCGCGCACTGGGCCAGGGTGACCCCCTTCGTCCTCGACAGTGCCGACCGGTTTCGTCCGGGACCGCCGCCGCATCTGAACGGCGGCAAGTACCGAAAGGATTTCAACGAGGTCAAGGCGGTCGGCGAGATCAACAGCGTGCTGCGCACGCAGGACCGGACCGACGTCGCCCATTTCTATGCGCGGTATTCGCCGGTCACCTGGGCGAATGTCGCCGCGGCGCAGGTTGCGACTATTGAAGGCGACTCGCTCTCCGAGAACGCGCGCGCCTTCGCGCTCCTCAACATGGCCCTCAGCGACGCGGCCGTAGCGACCTTCGAGGCCAAGTACTACTACAAGACCTGGCGTCCCGAGACCGCGATTCATCTCGCGGATACTGACGGGAACGCGAAGACGGAGCCCGACCCGGCGTACAAACCGCTGGTCAACGCCCCGTGTTTCCCGGGCTACCCGTCCAACCACGCGACGCTCAGCTACGCGGCACGGGAGGTGCTCGAGCGGCTGTACGGACCCCAGGGCCATGACATCACCCTGGCGACGGCGCTGCTCCCTGGCGTCGTCCTGAACTACACGGCGTTCAAGCAGATCACCGAGGACGTCGATGATGCGCGGGTCTATGGCGGCATCCATTTCCGGTTCGACCAGGACGCCGGCGCGAAGCTCGGAACGAAGATCGGCGCCTACGTCGTGAAGAACAGCCTGCGGGTCGTGCATCCTTGACTGGATAGCCTGGCGCCGGCCTTCCGAGCGCTGGCATCCTTGACATCGCGCGGCCGACGGGCCTAGCGTGCCCCACGTCGGGGTCTTCCAATCGCTGGCCCGGCGGCCGTATCCCCAACGCTGGTAAAGTCCCCCTGTGAACCAGGACATTCGCGAATCCTGCCGGTTTCTGGCTGCCAACCCGGGGTTTGCCGGTGTCGTCATTCTGACGCTGGGGCTGGCGATCGGGGTCAACTCCACCATCTTCAGTGTGGTGAACGGCGTGCTGCTCCGGCCGCTTGCCTACGCGGACCCGGACCGCCTGGCGGGCCTGTGGGAGAGCAACGGCGCCCAGGGGTTGGATCGGTCCGAGGTCTCGGCGGCGACCTACCTCGATTGGCGCGAACGGACCCGCGCCTTCGAGCGGATCGGGATCCTCCGGTACCGCGGCTTCACGCTGACCAGCGGCGACGAAGCCGAACGGGTGTCGAGCGTGGATGTCTCGCCCGCGCTCTTCCAGTTACTCGGTGTGGCGCCGCTGGTGGGGCGGACGTTCGTCGACGAAGACGAACGGCCCGGCCAGGAGCGGCAGATGGTGCTCAGTTACGCGAGCTGGATGCGCCGCTTCGGCGGCGATCCGGCCGTCGTCGGCAGGACCCTCCAGCTCGATGACGCGACTCACACCGTCGTCGGCGTGATGCCGCGCGACTTCCGGCTGCCGGCGACGGATCCCGATGTCGAGATGTGGTCGCCGCTGACGCTGAACCTGGGTGCGCTCGCCTCGCGTCCACACCGCATGTACCAGGCGATCGGGCGGATGGCCCCGGGCGTGACGCTGGGGCAAGCGCGCCAGGACATGGCGGCGGTCGCCGACGGTGTCGCGCGCGAAAACCCCGACGCGCAGACCGGCTGGAGCGTCACGATTATTCCGGCGCATGAACAGGTGGTCGGGGACATCGGCGAGACCCTCTGGGTGCTGTTCGGCGCCGTGGTCCTCGTTCTCGTGATCGCGTGCGCCAATATCGCGAACATCCTGCTGGCGCGCTCGGCGCGGGCCGCGAGGGACTTCGCGGTGCGGGCCGCGTTCGGCGCCGGCCGGTGGACGCTCGTGCGGCGTTCGCTCGTCGAGAGCGGCGTACTGACGCTGACCGGGGGCGTCGTGGGACTGCTGGTCGCCTGGTGGGGCATCCGCGCGCTGCGGCCCCTGATCCCCGCGAACGTGCCGCGCGCCGAAGGCATCGGCCTGGACCTTCCCGTCCTCGCCTTCACCGCGGTCGTCACGATCCTATCCGGGGTGCTCTTCGGCCTGGTTCCCGCGTGCCGCGCCATGCGGCCAAACGTCATGGACGTCCTGCAGGAAGGCAGTCGAGGGTCCACCCCCAGCCGCGCGGCCCGGCGGCTGTCAGACGTGATGGTGATCGCAGAGGTCGGGCTCGCCCTGATGCTCCTCGTCTGTGCCGGCCTCTTGATCCGCAGCTTCGTGCGGCTGACCGCGATCGACCCCGGCTACAAGACGTCCGGCATCGTCGCTACGCATGTGGTCCTGCCCAGGGCGCGTTACCCGTCTCCGGCCGCCAAGCGGCAGTTCATCGCTGACCTGGTGGACCGCGTGAAGAACATGCCGGGCGTGACCCGGGCATCGGCGGTGTCGGTCCTCCCTATGAGCCCGGTCGGCGTGGAGTTCGACCTCCCGTTCACGATCGACGGCCTGGCGGCGACGTCTCCCGCGGAGCGCCCCCGTGCCCGCTATCGCGCGGTGATGCCGGACTACTTCCAGACGATGGCGATCGCGATGCGGCGTGGCCGGACGTTCGACTCGTTTGACGGGCGGGAGGGCGGGGCCCGGGTCGCGATTGTCAACGAGTCGGTGGTGCGCCGGTACTTCGGTAGTTCCGATCCCCTGAATAAGGTGGTGCGCATGCCGATGGCGGGCGATCTCACCATCGTCGGCGTCGTCTCCGACATCCGGCATGATGGACTCGAGGCCTCCGCCGAGGCGGAGGTCTTCGTGCCGTACTTCCAGTTTCCGCTGTCGGAGATGCAGATTGTAGTGGCGACCGACCGTGCTGCCGGCACGGTGGCGCGAGGTGTCAAGACGGAGATGGCGGCACTGGATCCGCGGCTGCCGATCGCCAGGGTGTCGTCGATCGAGGATCTCGTGTCGGCGTCCATCGCCCAGCGCCGCTTCAACATGACCCTCCTGGCGGCGCTGGCGTTGTGTGCCGCGCTGCTGGCCGCGGTGGGGGTTTACGGCGTCGTGTCGTATGCCGTGGCCCGCCGCACCCCGGAGATCGGCGTCCGCATGGCGCTCGGAGCCGACGCCGGGCGTACCTTCCGGCTCGTCGTGCTCGGTGCGCTGAAGGTCGTGCTGATCGGTGTAGGCCTGGGCCTCGCCGGCGCGGCCGCGGCGGGACGATCGCTCCAGAACCTGCTCTTCGGCGTACCTCCATTCGACGCCGTGACCTTCCTGGTGAGCGGGCTCGCCATCGTGACCGTCGGTGTATTTGCCGCGACCGTCCCCGCCCTCCGTGCGGCCCGGATCGATCCGGTCAGGGCGCTGCGGGAGGACTGAGTGGCGTCCGGGTCGATTTGACGTTGCTGACAGCGAGGAGTAGGCTCGAAACGTAGAGCCTAGGACGTTCAAGAGAGCGTCGCGGGGGACCCAACGAACGCAATTTCGCGTTCACGGGGCGAATGGCCAGCGACACGGTGACGTGTTCAGGCCTAGAGGACTTCCAACCTCGAGCCCGTCAGCTAACCCCGTCGGCCGTTGGAGGTTCCCGTGTCCTTCCTTGACCGGGACGGCGACGTCCGTCCCTCGTATCCCCTATCCCTGGGTTTCCTGGTTCGCCGACTGCTGGCGGTCGGCTGCGCCGTTCTGGTATTTTCGGGCATCTGCTGGCTGCTCGGCGCGAGCAACCCACGCACGCCGGCCGGCTACGTCGGCTATCTCACGCGCGGTGCGGTCTTCGGCAGAACGCAGTTCCACGGCGTCCAGCGCGGGCCGACATCCGCCGGGCGATCCTGGCTGCTGGCAGTCACCAATGTCAGCGTGACGCCCTATACCTACGGCGAGGATTTCTACAAGGACGAGGCGGTGCTCAGCCGCGATAACCTGAAGATCGCTTTCCGCGTCCACACGGTCTGGCGTGTGGACGACTCGAGGGTACCGTTGTTCATGGAACGCTACAGCACGACGATGACGGACTCCCTGATCCTGACGGACCCGGACGCGATCGTGAAGGTCGCGTACGGTAATTTCATCCGTGAGCCTTTGCGCACGTTCGCGCGAGATGAAGTCCAGCGTCGGAACGGCCTTGAAGTGAAGGATGCGTTGATCCCCATCGGAGACGCGGTGCTCGCCCGGATCCGCAGGTACGCCGAGGGGAGCTCTTTTCTGATCTCGAGCGTCGTTGTGGGCAATGTGCAGTACCCGGAGGAGATCGCCACGGCAGTCGCGCGCAAGCTCGCCGCAACGCAGGAACTGCAGCGCAAAGATACTGAGATCGCGATCGAGCGCAAGGAGCGCGAGAAGCGAGAGGTACAGGCGCAGGGGATCGCAAACGCCATGCAGATCATTCGCGGACAACTGAGCTCGCTCTACATACAGCACGAGGCGATCGAAGCCCAGAAGCAGATGGTGAACTCGCCGAATCATACTGTCGTGTACATCCCGGTCGGGCCGATGGGGGTGCCGATTACCGGCACGGTGAACAGCGCGTTCCCCGCGGCCAGGCCACCGAAGTAGATGCCAGGGACAGGCGCAAAGCGAGGATGAGCGAAACGATACCGGTGGCGCCCAGCGCAGGCTACGACTGGCCTGCGACGCTGGCGTTCCTGGCGCGGCGTGCCATCCCAGCGGTCGAGCGCGTCGACGGAGATGTGTATTGCCGGACGGTCCGCCTGGGGGAGGCAGCCGGGACGCTCTCGGTGACCTACAGCCAGGCCGAGACGGCGTTGATGATCGAGCTCACGGGGATCTCCGGCTCGATCCCGTCGATCGTCGAGCGGCTGCGGACGATGTTCGATCTCGATGCCAACCTGCCCGAGATCAATGCGCATCTCGCGCGTGATCCGACGATGGCGCGGCTGGTGGCCGTTCGTCCCGCGCTGCGTGTCTTCGGTGGATGGGACCCGCTCGAGGTCGCCATGCGTTCGATCATCGGCCAGCAGGTGAGCGTCGCGCGGGCCCGG
>JACDBQ010000861.1 GCA_013694845.1 Acidobacteriota bacterium | reverse complement strand
CCGATCTGTTCCGCGCAGAAGGACAGGTAATGCGGACACGTTTCCACGGTTATGCGAAGCCCTTCCCGTCGAGCGGCGCGCAACGCAGGCAAGGGCTCCGGGGTCGCCAGGTGAACGATATGGAGGGCGTTGCCGCAGTCGCGGGTGAGCCGGATCAATAACTCGATGGCTTCGACCTCGCTCGACGGCGGGCGACTGTTCAACCAGGTCGCATACACGCGCGGATCGGCCGCGGCATCAATCGGCAGGAGCGCGGACGGGAGCTCAGCGTGCACGAGCAGGGGACGGTCCAGCGCGGCAAGGATCGGCATCGCCTTTCGCAGGTCTGCTTCCGAGACACATTCGAATTCGTCGACGCCAGACGGAGAAAGGAATGCCTTGAACCCCAGCGCTCCGCGCCGGGCGAGCGGCTCGAGGTCGAGGGCATTGCCAGGCACGAGCCCACCCCAGAAGCCGACGTCGACATGACAGCGACCAGCGGCAGCCTGGAGCTTCGCGTCGAAAGCGTCCGCCGTCGTGGTGGCGGGGATGCTGTTGAGCGGCATGTCCACCAGGGTCGTGACCCCGCCGGCGGCGGCGGCCCGTGTGGCCGTGCGGAAGCCCTCCCACTCCGAGCGTCCCGGCTCGTTGATGTGAACATGGGTGTCGACGACGCCCGCCATCACCACCAATGCTCCTGTGTCCAGCATCTCGACGCCAGCCGGGAGCGAAGAGTAATTGCCGATCTCGACGATCCGGCCGTCGTGGATGTGGATGGCGGCCGCCCGCGCTCCATCGGGCAGCACCACACGCTCGCTTCGCACGATCGACAGGCTCATGGGGAGGGTGACTATAATCCGGCATCAGCGGAGGAGCGTGGCCTCGATCAGGCCGTGCGGCTCGTCGGTGGGGACGAAGATCTCGTTCTTGTTCGTCAGCCCGAGATGGGTCAGGTCGAACGGCAGGTGATGCTTGTTCGGCATCACCAGGTGGATCGCGGTGACATGTTCGATGTTATCGAGTACGGCCTGCCCCATTGCATGGAGGGTGTGCTGGACGGACTCGCTCTCATGCTCGGCGAAGACCTCGAGCAGGGTGCGCCGGACGCCGTTCCACGCCGGGCCGAAGTCGATGTCGGGATCGCTGTAGCGCCAGGTGGCGGTGAGCGATGTCGCCATGATCCGATCGCGCGTCTCGGGTAGCGTGGTGTACTCGTCGCGCATGAAGTTGTCGAACGCGGAGTCCGCGGACTTCAGGAGCAGCAGGTCCGCGATGCCGGCTTCGACGATCGTCCGGCGACGGTGTGACTGGACCGCGGCGGTCCTGGTTTCGGGCCCCGTCCGCATGAACGCATGCCCGTGTTCGCGCTCGCCTCGCGGAATGCGGCGCCAGAGATGCTCGGTAAGGTCGATCCTGGCGCGCACGAGCCGGGCGTTGCGATCCAGGAAGCGCCTCGCGAGGGCGAGGCCGAAGCGCTCCGGGTCGTCGACGGGTTCCCGGGCGGCCAGCGCGTAGACGGTGTTCTTCATCGTGTCGGTCGGAAGGACGGCACTGTTGTCACCGTCGGTATACGACTCGTCGTAATGACCCTTGAACTGAATGGCAACGGTAAGATCGCGCAAATCGTGACGGTCGCCATGCCGGCGGACCTGGACGAGTCTCACCCGCGATTTGCCGTACGCAGACTGAGCGAGCATGCAGAACTCCAAGAAGCCAGGAGCAGGCCTGAAAGGCTTGCGCTCCACCGTCGATACCGCCGAAGCCGGCGCGGATGATAGTACCCCGGCTTTCTCGCACCTCGCCGATCTCGCATCGGCTCGCGTGGGCGGGCGGCCCATCGCGACGAATGATGACTTCTTCGCATCGAAGTCCAACCTCGTCAAGCCGGAACCGGCCATCTTCATTGCCGGCAAATACACAGCGCGCGGCAAATGGATGGACGGCTGGGAGTCGCGACGTCGCCGCACGCCCGGTCACGACTGGTGCATCGTGAAACTCGGCATGCGCGGGTGCATCCGCGGCGTCGATGTCGACACCAGCTTCTTCACCGGCAACTTCCCACCCGAGTGCTCGATCGATGCGATCGATGCCGCAGCTGGCTTCGGCGTGACGGCGCAGATGACATCTCGGTCGTGGACCACGATCCTGCCGAGAACGTCACTGACGGGTGACAGCCGGAACTTCCTGGCGGTGGCAGAGGCGCTGCCCTGGACCCACGTGCGGTTGAATATCTTCCCCGACGGAGGCGTCGCCCGGTTGCGGGTCTACGGCGATGTCGTCGTGGACTGGGCGCGGGTCGCGCCCGGCCGGCGGGCGGTCGATCTCGCGGCCCTCCGGCACGGCGGGCTGGTACTGGCGGCGAGCGACGTGCACTACGGGGCGAAGGACAACATGCTGATGCCCGGACGTGCCAGCAACATGGGGGACGGCTGGGAGACGAAGCGGCGGCGTGGTCCCGGGCATGATTGGGCCATCGTTCGCCTCGGCGCCCCCGGAGTGGTCACGAAACTCGAGATCGACACGAATCATTTCAAGGGCAACTACCCGGACCAAGCGTCGGTTGAAGGAGTCTTCGCACCGAGCGCGTCGATCGAACAGCTGTCGTCCGAGGCGTGGCGCGAGGTCCTGCCGGCGTCGAAACTGCGCGCCCACAACCGGCATTTCTTCGCCAAAGAGTTGCGCCACCGCGGGCCGGTCTCACATCTGCGGCTCAACCTCTTTCCGGACGGCGGCGTGAGCCGTTTTCGGGTGCATGGAACGCGTGCGCGCTGACGCAGTCTCCGCCGACGAGGCGCGTGCGCTGCTTCGCAGCTGCTGCGGGTCTTCACGCTGGGTCGACGGGATGATGGCGGCGCGGCCGTTCGTCACCCACCAGGGGCTGCTCGAGGCTGCACAGGCGGCGTTCCAGGACTTCGAGCCGGCCGACTGGCTCGAAGCGTTTCGCCATCATCCGAAGATTGGAGATCGGGACGCGTTGCGCGCGAAGTTCGCCGACACTCGACACCTTGCGGCCCAGGAGCAGGCGGGCGTCGGCGATGCGTCTAACGAGATGCTCGCCGCGCTCGCCGTCGAGAACGAGCGCTATCATCAGAAGTTTGGCTACATCTTCATCGTCTGCGCGACCGGGCTGACCGCCGGCCAGATGCTGGGAATGATCCGCGCACGGCAACCGAACGACCCTGCGACCGAGCTCCGCACCGCCGCCAGCGAGCAGGTCAAGATCACGGCGTTGCGGCTGAGGGGATTAGGAGAATGACGCGGAATCAATCCTTAATCCCTGGTGCCTAATCCCCGGACCCTGCGCATCCCGCATCCCGCACCCCGCAC
>JACDBQ010000854.1 GCA_013694845.1 Acidobacteriota bacterium | reverse complement strand
CGCCGGTACCGGCGACCGGCTCAACGGCATTGTCGTCGCCGGCGTCAATTCGCCGTACGGCCGGCGCGTCACCAACAATCACACGAACTTGTTCGGGCCGCGGCTGGGTTTCTCGTGGGACCTGTTCGGCACACAAAGGACGGCGCTGCGCGGGGGCTACGGGATCTTTTACACGCGGCCGCTCATCGGCACGTTCTTGAACAACTCCTTCGGCAATCCTCCGTTCTCCCGCTCGGTGTCGATTCAGAACCCCCCGCTCGACAACCCGGGCGGCGGCGTCGCAGCACCGATTTCGGTACCGAGCCTGACGTCACTGGCGGACCCGCTGTACGCCCCGACGATCGACCAGTGGAGCATCGGGGTGCAGCAATCATTGCCGCTGCGTTCGACGGTGAGTGTCGCCTACGTCGGCTCACGGGGGCGGCACCTGATGCGTCCCGTGTCGATCAACGACGCGCCGCCCGTGGCGTCTCGCACCGTCAACATCAACACGGTGCGGCCCTATCTGGGCTACGGCAATATCAACCAGCGCGAGAGCACGGGGACGAGCAAATATCATTCGCTTCAGGTCAGCCTCAATCGACGCCTCGCGGGGCGGTTCTCGCTGGGCCTGGCCTACACCCTTGCCAGGAGCATGGACGACGCGTCGAGCGACCGGAACGACACCGATATCCCGCCGGACAATAACAATCCCGGAGCCGAGTGGGGACCGTCGGACTTCGACCGCACGCACGTGTTCACCGGCAACTGGATCTGGCACCTCCCGAACCCCGTGAGCGGTCGCTTGCTCGGGGCCGTGGTCAACGGCTGGGAGTTGTCGGGGATCGTCCGCGCCTACTCCGGCAAGCCTTTCGATGTCGTCATGACCCAGGACGTCGCCCTCGTCGGCTCGAGCACGAACAACCAGCGCCCCGACGTCATCGCCGACACCAACGGACCTCGTACCGTGGAGCAGTGGTTCAACACCGCGGCCTTCGCGCGCCCCGCCAGCGGCACCTTCGGAAACATGCGCCGCAACAGCATCCGAGGACCGGGCGTTCAGAAAGTCGACCTTGCCATCTTCAAGAACTTTCGGCCGCACCAGCGGCTGCGCGCGCAGGTTCGCGCGGAAGCGTTCAATGCCTTCAACACGCCTATCTTCAACGCCGTTGGCAGGACGCTGACGACGACGAGCACCGGCGTGAACCCGGCGCTCGGCAACTTCGGGGTCGTGACCGGCACAGCCGACGCACGGGTCATGCAGCTCGCCCTGAAGCTCACGTTCTGATCGCCGGCCTCGGACCGCAGGGTCGGTCCGTCCGGCTTGGGTGTGGTGTGCCCAATTATGCGTGCGTCTGCCAACCCCATCCTCACGCCTGCGATGGTCCGGCCGTCGAGACCCGACCTCGAGGTCGTCGGCGTCTTCAACCCCGGCGTCACCCGGCACGAATCGGACGTACTGCTGCTGTTGCGGGTGGCTGAGGCCCCGCTCCGGTCCTCGGACGGCGAGGTCGCCGCTCCCCTGTACAACCCGTCATCGGGACGTCTCGAGGTGCGGCGGTGGCCTGCGAGCACCAAAGGGCTCGACGTAAGCGACCCGCGAGTGCTCGTCCTCGATGGACGGACGTGGCTCACGTCCATCTCGCACTTGCGGGTCGCGCGGTCGACTGACGGCGTCCACTTCGAGGTGGAGCCGGCGCCGGCCCTGTCGCCCGCCACTGAACTCGAGTCGTTCGGGATCGAGGATCCGCGCATCACACTTCTGGACGGCACCTACTGGATCAATTACACAGCCGTGTCTCCGTCTGGCATTTCGACGGCGCTGGCATCGACACGCGACTTCCGCACGTTCGACCGGCACGGTGTCATCTTTCCCCCGCCGAACCGGGATGTGACCATCTTTCCAGAGCGGATTGGCGGCCGCTACGCTGCGCTGCATCGCCCGATGCCTGAGGGATTGGGAGAGCCCGCCATTTGGATTGGCTGGTCACCTGACTTGATGGCGTGGGGCGATCATCGTGTAGTCGCGCACGCACGTCCGGGGACCTGGGACGACGGCAAGGTGGGAGGCGGGGCCGTGCCGTTCCGGGTGCGGGCCGGTGCCGAGGACGCCTGGCTTGCGGTCTACCACGGCGTCACTCGTGCGCCGCTCGAGTATTCACTCGGCGCGCTGCTGCTGGATGCGCGCGATCCTGTCCACGTCGTGGCCCGGTCCCGCGAGCCGATCCTGCGCCCTGAGGCGCCCTACGAGCGGGAGGGTTTCTTTGGCGGTGTCGTGT
>JACDBQ010000814.1 GCA_013694845.1 Acidobacteriota bacterium | reverse complement strand
CCACTCGGTATCGCTCGACGGCCAACGACCGGCACGACTGGACTATGCTGTCGACTGATCGCCCACGCTCGATCCAATGACATCACTCCACCGTCCCGCAGATGACACGCAACCAGCAGGAGATTCGGATGCTTCGCGACGCACCAGTCGTTCCCTACATCCCGGCCACCGACATCGCCCGGGCGCGCGAGTTCTATGAGAAGAAGGTCGGACTCGTCCCCCGGCAGGAAGTGGCCGGCGGCGTCGTCTACGAGTGCGGCAACGGATCGTGGATCTTCCTCTACCACTCGGCCGGAGCCGGCACGTCGCAGGCCAGTCAGGCGTTCTGGCAGGTAAAGGACGTCGACGCAGAAGTCGCCGAGCTCCGGGGCCGCGGCGTCGTGTTCGAAGAGTACGACATGCCGGGGTTCAAGACGGTGAACGGCATCTTCACCGGCGGCGGATCCAGGGCCGCCTGGTTCAAGGACAGCGAGGGAAACATCATGGCGGTGATTCAATCGGTCGAGTAGGCCGTCCCTGGCTGGAGCCCTGACGCGACGAGGTTCGGCCTCGTCGCGCGGCGAACCATTGCACAGAATGGGTTAACCGATGACTTTCGCAGCGGATCAAACGCCGCCCGTGCTCGCGATCGATATCGGTGCGTCGAGCGTCAAATCGGCGCTCGTCGAGAGTGCCTCCCGGACGATCGTCCACCGTCTGCCCAGCGCTGACATCCACACCCGCACGTTTCCCGAGCTGCGCTCGGTCGTCGAGCGGATCGTGATGGGCGCGCTGTCGCATGCACCGGCTCTGACACGCGTCGGGATCAGCACCACCGGCTCCGCCAGCCCCGACAATGTGGTGATCAGCTCGGGCTTCTATGCCGGTTATCAGAACATCGACTGGCTGGAGGGTCTGCGGCTCGCCAGCGGGGGCCGAATCCAGGTTGCACGGGTGCTCAACGACGGCCGCGCGGCCGCCTACGGAACCTTTCTCGCGGACGACCGTGCCAGGGGGCAGCACCTGGTCCACTTCGTCGTGGGCACAGGGATTGGCGGCGGCATGGTCCATCAGGGGCGGTTGTTTCACGGAGCCCACCATTTCGCCGGCGCATACGGACACATCAAGGTCGATCCGGGGGGCACCGACCCGTGCGTGTGTGGCGGACGCGGGTGCGTGGAGCTGTTCGCCGCCGCCCCGGCGGTGGCCCGGTTGGCAGCGCGGGCGGGACTCGCGCTCGCCGTCCCGGGTGGCAGCGGCGTCCGCGAGCTGGCGGAGCTCGCTCGCCACGGCTCGGAACCCGCCAGAGAGGCATTCAGGACCGCCGGACGCTGGCTCGCGGTAGCGATCGGATGCGTCGCCAACGTGTGCGATCCGGCGATCGTCACGATTGGCGGCGGCGTGGTGGCGGCAGCGCAGGATGGAACCGGCGGCAACTGGTACGTGGATGCGGCGGCCGCGGCGGCGCGGGGCATGGTCATCCCGCGCATCGGCGAACACCTGATCGTGGTGGAGGCGTCGCTCCTCAATGACGCCGCGTTGATCGGCGCCGCGGCGGCAGCCGCCGAACGCTGACCCAGGGGGCCACGACTCCGGACGGGTCAGTCTGGGTACGGCTGGGCGGGTTACGCTTCGTCCGGCGATGCGCCGGCCGACATCTGCTGGCTGGCAATCAGCTGTCGCGCCGGCGCGCGCAGCGCCGGCAGGTAGAAGCCGAACGCGATACCGCCGACGACGCAGACGGCGCCGCCGAATGCCACGGTGGCGGGCGCTCCTACGGGCGCCGCCAGCGCCCCGGCCATCAGCGCACCCATCGGGGCCATCCCCATGAACATCATGGAGTACACCGCCATGACGCGTCCGCGCAGCCGGTCAGGGACCATCGCCTGGATCAACGTATTCGACGCCGCCATCCCGATCATCATGAAGAATCCGACCGGCACGAGCAGCGCGGCTGAGAGCAGCAGCGAACGCGACACGGAAAACAGGATCAGGCTGACGCCGAAACCGCTCGCCGCGAACGCGATCCAGCGGCCGAGACCCCGCAGGTCACGGCGGAGCGTCATGGTGCCCGCTCCCGCGAGGGCGCCGGAACCGGCGGCCGACATCAGCAAGCCGTACGCAGAGGGGCCGCCTCCCAGCAGCCGATCGGCGAAGATGGGCATCAGCACGCTGTACGGCATCCCCATCAGGCTGACGAGTCCGAGCAGCAGGAGAAGGGCACGCACCGGCCGGGTGCGCCACGCGAACTCGAAGCCTTCGACGACACTCTCCCAGGCCGAGACCGTCGCTCGAGTACGGCCCACGGTTGCGGAAGGCCCCATCGCAACCAGCGCGGCGATCACCGCCGAGTAGCTCAGCCCGTTGATGAGAAAGCACCATGCCTCCCCAACCACCGCGACGACGGCCCCCGCAACCGCCGGGCCCACCAGCCGGGCGGCGTTGAACATCGAGGAGTTGAGGGCGATCGCATTCGGGAGGCTCTCGCGGCCGACCATCTCGACAACGAAAGACTGGCGCGCGGGGATATCGAAGGCATTCGCGACGCCGAGCAGTGCCGCCAGGGTGTAGATGTGCCAGACGCGGACCGCGCCCGAGAACGTCAAACCAGCGAGGATGAGTGCCAGCAGCATCATGACGGCCTGCGCGACGATCAGCACGCGGCGGCGGTCCAGCCGGTCGGCGATCACGCCACCGAGCGGGGCGAGAACGAACACCGGAATTTGCGCCGTGAAGCCGGCGACCCCGAGCAGGACCGCCGACCCGGTCAGCCGGTAAATGAGCCAGGCCTGGGCGACCATCTGCATCCACGTGCCGATCAGGGAGATGAGCTGTCCGCCGGCGAAGAGACGATAATTGCGCGACCGAAGCGCGCGGACGGCGTGCGGGAACTCCACGTCCAGAGAATGCCACGAGAGAGGACGGCTCGAACAAGCCATGGGTGAGACTCACGTGACCCTTGACGATCTGCGCCGCTTTGCGATCGGGCGAAGCCTGTTC
>JACDBQ010000791.1 GCA_013694845.1 Acidobacteriota bacterium | reverse complement strand
TCCCCGCTGCGCCCCGCCAGGTCGTAGGCCGCCAGCAGCACGCCGTCCCGCCGAAAGCCGGGATCCGTGTTCTGCGTTTCCAGGAAGCTTCGGAAGAACAACCCCGCCACCAGCAGCACGACGATCGCGAGACCCACCTGCACGGCCATCAGCGTGTTGCGCAATCGGCTGCGTCCGCCGGCCTTCAGCCCGGCCCGGAACACCTGCTGGGGATCGACGCGCGAGAGCTGGAGCGCCGGGGCCGCGCCGAACAGCAGGCCGGAGCCGGCCCCTAGCGCCATCGCAAACGTCAGGCCGAGAAAATCAATCCTCGTTTGGAACCGGATCGGCAGGCCGGTGAGTGGCATGACCAGCAGCCCCTGCGTGCCCCAGATCGCGAACGCCGCCCCCAGCAGCGACCCGAGCAGGCCGAGCACCACGCTCTCGGTCAGCAGCAGCGACGCCACCCGCCACGGTCTCACACCCAGCGCGAGCCGGATACCCATCTCTTTCTGCCTCGCGCTCGCGCGGGCCAGCATCAGGTTCGCGACGTTGCCGCACACGGCGAGCAGCAGCAGGAGCATGACGCCCTGCAGCACGGCGAGGGCGGTGTTCAGCATCCGTTGCGGTCCGCGCGGGGACCGGTGGAACGGCAGCACCTCGCCGGCCATGGTGGCGTTCGTGGCCGGGTAGGCCTGCGCGAGTTGCCGCATGAGCGTGTCGAGCTCGCCCTGGGCCTGTTCGCGCTTGACCCCCGCACTCAGCCGGCCCATCACGCCATATCCGCGGATGCTCCGCTCAACGATTTCCCTGGAGCCGTTCGCGACGAGGGGTGCGAGCGTCGCCGGCAGCCAGGCATCGAACTGCAGGCCGAGCGTGGTGCCCTGGAACTCGGGCGGCGTCACGCCGATCACCGTCAGCTCCCGCGCATTGATCCGCAACGTCTTCGCCAGCACGTCGCTCGAGCCCTGGTAGCGCGACTGCCACAACCGATACGAGATCACCACGACCGGGTCCCCCCCGGCATGCGCCACTTCATCGGGGTTGAAGAAACGTCCGATGGCCGGTTGCACCCCGAGGGCTGAGAAGTAGTTGTCTGACACCAGCAGCCCGAACAGCCGTTCGACAGCCCCCGGCTGGCCGGCGTAGAGCGGCGCCATGCGCGCGGCGAAGACGTCCTCGAACGAGCGGAGGTTCTGGCGTAGATCCCGGTACTCAAGCCAGGAAGCGCCGGTATACAGGCCGGCGTCAGATTTCGGCTCGATCAGCTGGACCCGTGTGCCGCCCGCCACGCCTGGGATCGGCTGCAGGACGCGCGCCTGGATCCAGGAAAAGACAACGGTGTTCACGCCGATGCCCAGTCCAAGGGACAGGATGACGACCGCCGACACCGCGGGCATGCGGACGATCGCACGGCACGCGTGCCGGAGGTCGCCCCACACTACTGGCCAGCCTTGGCGCGGCTGGCGGTCCACTGCATGTCGCCCATCGGGCCCGACAGATATCCCGCCAGCGTGCCGTCGTCCTTCAGCTTGGCGTTGAACTCGATCCCTTGGTCGGCCGGGGTGTCGGTGGTCGCAAGCGTCAAGGTTCCGTCGGCGAGCTCGCCGGCGAGGGTGTGCTCGTTGCCGTGCGCCGCGAAATTGCCCGTGACTTTCTTACCGTCCTGTTGCAACTCCATCGTCGCCGCCATGTCGCCGTGAGCGGCCGGCCCTTTCACATTCAGGTTCCACTGGCCAGCGACCTGGGCATGGCCACCGGTTCCCGACCACGCCCCGAGCAGCGCGGGGATCGCAGCGACGACGCTCGCCAGCAGCATTACTTTCGTTCTCATCTGTGCCTCTCTCTCTCTCGCGCGCGCGCGCGCGCGTCTTTCTCAGTGACCAGCAGTGGGATGGTGCGCCGCCACCCAGCGGGAGATGACGCCCCCGCCCATGCTGCGGGCCGTCAGCGCTCCGCCGATCAGCAACGCCGCGATGACCAGCACCACCAACACCGTTTGCTTCCGCATGCCCGGAGGTTACGAAGCTGCCCCTGAACGGCGCGTGAACAGGTCGTTCAGCCGGCGTTCAGGTTCGGATGCGCTATAAACGCAGGGCGTGAAGATCCTTGTCGTCGAAGATCAGGAGCGGCTCTCGGAGCAGCTGGTAGGCGCCCTCGAGGACGCGGGATACGCCGTCGACTTCGCGCGCGACGGTGAACAGGCCGACTTCCTTGCCGAGACCGAGCGATACGACGGCATCGTGCTGGACCTGGGGCTGCCGAAGATCGACGGGCTGTCGCTGGTCCGCAAGTGGCGCGAGTCGGGCAATGCGGTGCCGGTGCTGATCCTGACGGCGCGCGGCAGCTGGCACGAGAAGGTGCAGGGCATCGACAGCGGCGCCGACGACTACGTCGCCAAACCGTTCCGCATGGAGGAGCTTCTGGCGCGCCTGCGGGCGCTGATCCGCCGGGCGAGCGGCCAGATCACCCCGCAACTGCGGTGCGGTGCGGTCGCTCTGGACGCACGGCTCGCGAAGGTGACGCTCGACGGCGCCCCCGTGAAACTCACCAGCCTCGAGTTCCGCGTGCTCTCATACCTGATGCACCACCGCGACCGGATCGTTTCGCAGTCAGAGCTCACCGAACATATCTACGCGCAGGAC
>JACDBQ010000668.1 GCA_013694845.1 Acidobacteriota bacterium | reverse complement strand
CCCGCGACCCGATCCGGGGAGAGATCGACGGCCACCAGGTCGACCTGGGTCAATCGGAGACGCGACAGTTTCACTTCCGCCGTCCCTGTCCCGCACCCGACGTCCAGGATGCGGCGCCCCGACCGCGGCTGCAACGTGTCCTTGACGAATTCGGTGAACGAGTCATCCCACCAGCGCTCGCGCAGGTGCTTGAGCGTGGCCGAGGTGAGGCCGTCGACGTCTCGAATCATTGGTCGATTCTAATCGGCTTTGGGCTTTGGGCTCTGGGCTCTGGCTGGCTCTGGGCTCTGGGCTGCCGAAAGCCAAGAGCCTAAAGCCTAGAGCCACTTCAGTAGAGGAGCAGATTCCGGGCGGCGCGCTCGATCTCGTCTTCGCCGGGCAGAAAGAAGTGTTCGAGCGGCGGCGAGTATGGGACGGGGGTGTCGAGGGCCCCGATGATGCGCACTGGCGCGTCGAGCGAATCGAAGGCCTCCTCCTGGATCATCGCGGCCACGCTCTCGCCGATACCCCCGGTCCGCGAGTCTTCGTGGACGATCAGCACCCGGCTGCAGTGCCGGGCCACTCGCAGCACCGCGTCGCGGTCGAGTGGCGCGAGCGTTCGCAAGTCGAGCACGGCGGCCTCGATCCCGTCGGCCGCAAGCTTCTCCGCAACCCGCATCGCCACGTGAACGTACGCACCGTACGAGATTAGCGCCAGATCGTCACCGGCCCGGCGCAGCGCCGCGCGGCCGATCGGCAGCGCCGCCGGAGGTGCCTCGCCGAGCGTCTGCCTGACGCGTGGATCGCGATAGAGCGCGATGTGCTCGTAGTACAGCACCGGATCCGGGTCCGCCACCGCACTGGCCATCAACGCGCGCGCGTCGGCAGGCGTCGAAGGGGTGACAATCTTCAACCCCGGGGTCCGGTAGAACCAGGGCTCGGTGTTCTGGCTGTGGTACGGCCCCGCATGACGCAAGCCGCCCCACGGCATGCGGACCACCATCGGCACCGACCCTCCCCAGCGGTAGCGGATCTTCGCCGCGTTGTTGACCAGCTGATTGAAACCCGTCGCGACAAAGTCGTTGAACTGCATCTCGCCGATCGGGCGCTGGCCCGCCAGCGCCGCGCCGACGCAGACGCCAAGGACCGCGCCTTCGGCCAGGGGAGAATTCAGGATGCGATCGCCGAACTCCGGCAGCAGGGGCCGGAGGAGAAGAAAGGCGTTCCCGTAGGGTCCGCCGACATCCTCGCCGTACACGAAGACCCGGGGGTCGGCACGCAGCGCATCGCCAACGCCGAGCATCACCGCCTCGAGGAACGTCCGTCCTTTCCGATCGAAGGCAGGTGCGCTCTCCACGGCAGGCAGCCCGGGATCGTAGTCGATCGCGCGCCTGGCGTCCTCGTCCAGCACCTCGACGCGGACGCGTGGCGGTTCACCGGCGAAGACGCCCCGCCCCGCCTCCGAAGCCTCCGGCCACGGAGCGTCGATCACCAGCCGCGCTTCCCGCTCGACGATAGACTCGACCTCGCGCTTGAACGCCACCGCATCGTCAGCCCCGATCACGCCGTCGGCTTCGAGCCTGGATGCGTACGAGGTGAGTGGATCGCGAGCGGCCCAGAACGCATACAGATCCGCGTTCGCGTACCCCTGCTCGGACAGCGCGGCGTAGTCCCACGAGGTTTGCGGATCCCTGCCGAGGTAGAGCATGTCGTCGTGATGCGCGTGGCCGCACATCCGCATGCACACGAGCTCGATGAGTGACGGGCCCTTTCCGGCGCGCGCGCGCTCCACAGCCCACCCGAAAGCGGCGGCGATCTCGTCAGGATCGGTACCGTCAATCGTGATTCCCGGAACCCCGTACCCGAGCGCTTTGTCGGCGAAGACGCGGACGGCCGACTGGTCGGCGACGCGCGTGGACAGCGCGGTCTGGTTGTTCTGGACGCAGAAGACCGCCGGCAACTTCCTGGCGGCGCAGAGGTTGATTGCTTCGTGCCACTCGCCGAGCGAGGAGCCGCCTTCGCCGATGAACGACAACGCCACCCGTCCGTCCCCCGTACGCGCGAATGCCATCGACATCCCGGCAGCGGTCAACGTGCTGATGGCCAGCGGCGCCGAGGCCGGCAGGATGCCGTGCGCCAGGTCGCCGATGTGAAGGTCCTTCCCATTCATGGGCGGCCCGGCCTTGGCCATCTGCGCCGAAAGCACCATTCGGACGGTCTCGCCATCGGGCTTCATGGCGAGCGCCACGCCGAGATCTCGAATGAGAGGCGCGACGACGTCACCGGTCCACGAGCCGTTGCGCTGAAAGGCCGGGCCGCGACGAAGCCTGATGCCCGCCCCGTAGATTGCTTCCTGCCCGAGCGAGCGGAACCCTTTGCCCTGGAATGCGCCATCACCATGGCGCACTTCACCACCCGTGAAGAACGCCTTCAACCGGTTGTCGGTGGCGCGGGTCAGCATCATGCCGCGCAGCATCTCCCGGCGCTCGTCACCAGTCAGGGACGCGCGGATCGCCGCTCTCCGGAGAAAGCCGTCGCATGCGTCTGCCAGCTCGTCGACGGCAGACGCGAAACGCGCGGTGCCCGCGACCCCGGGGGTCGTGTCGCCGACTTCGGCATCCATGGTGGCAAACCGGCGGCGCAGCTCGGGGCCGAAGATCACGCGAACGGCTTCGATGGAAGCTTCGTCGATGGCGGCGCGCCCACCCGCGGCATCCAGTGCCTCTCGCGCGGGTTGCAGTGCGAACGGAAAACGCTCCGTGATGAAGGCGGCAAATCGCACGCCCACAGTGGCAACGGGAACGGTGCTGGAAACCCTCGACATGACGCAGGGACGATGGTACCGCAAAGAACCGTCGAATCCGGAACGCCCGCGCGACACCGCCCAGTTGCGCGCGGCTCAACAGGTCGCCAGTGGCAGCGGCCAAAAACTTGCGCTATTGTCAGTCGGCATGTGTTTCAAAGGCTGGCTCCTGTGCGCAGGCGTTACGCTCGGCGTGGCCGCACCCGCATCCGGTCAGGACACGCGAGCGGAAGTGCTTGCCCGCCAGCGCGCCGAGAAGGCTGCGCAGCTCCAGACCTACAAACCGACCAGTCTCGAGAAAACCCTGCAGTGGATCGAAAAGAACGATCCACTGCTGAAAATTGCCCCGCAGAACGGCTTTTACATCGAGTATGGCTACACCGGCAAACCGGTAGGATCCGGAATCGCGATCGGCGGCGGGTGGCGACACGATCTGTTCGACCGGAACGCCCGAGTCGTGCTGGAAGCGGGCGAGTCGCTGCGACGGTATCGCATGGCGCGCGTCGATATTTCGCTCCCTCGGATGCTGGACGAGCGGCTCGAGCTGGGGATCGAGGCCGCGTATCGCTACCATCCGCAGGAAGATTTCTACGGACTCGGCTTCGAGTCGCAGCGTGCGGATCGCGTGAACTTTCGATACCGCGCACCGGAGGTCCAGGGTCGAGCCGTGATCAAACCCGCTGACTGGCTGAACGCCGGCGTCCGGCTCGGTCGCGTCGACGTGTCGGTTGGCGCGGGCACGGACACGCGTTTTCCATCGATCGAACAACGGTTCACCACCGCCAACGTCCCGGGCCTCGACGCCCAGCCCGCCTTCACCTACGGCGATCTGTTCGCGACGGTGGACACGCGCGACCAGCCGGGCAATGCGCGTGACGGCGTCTACCTTGGCGTGCAGTGGAGGCGATACACCGACAACGACCTGGATCGATACAGCTTCGACAGCGTCGACGTCGACGCCCAGCACTTCCTCCCCATCTTCGACAAGAAACGCGTGTTCGCGGCCCGGTTCCGCCTGTTCACCACAACGGCTGACGACGGACAGGAGGTGCCGTTCTACTTCCGTCCGACCATTGGCGGCAGTGAATCGCTCCGCAGTGTCGCCGACTTCCGGTTTCGGGACCGGAATGCCGCCGTGCTGAACATCGAGTATCGATGGGAAGCCTTTTCCGGTCTGGACATGGCGCTCTTCTCTGATTTTGCAACCGTGGCGCCGCGGCTGAGGGATCTCGAGCTCGCCGATCTCAGCGGCGCCTACGGCATTGGCCTGCGATTCAACACCTACAAGGCAGTGTTCCTCCGGTTCGACGTGGCCGCCGGAGACAGCGACGGCATTCGCACGTTCCTCAAGTTCTCGAAGGCGTTCTGATCCCATGCGCATCCCCCTGGCACTGGCATTCGTGATCCTGGCCGCGGCAGCGGCGTTGACAGAGGCGGGACAGAAGTTCTACCGGGACGATCCGGTCTGGCGGGATCCTGAGCCCCAGGACGCGTCCGCGGTGAAGCCGGTCGAGATCAGCGAGCAGTACGACTTCATCGAGAACACGTTTCTGAAGACCGGCGATCGAACGCCCAGGCGCGCCGTTAACATCAACACGGTCGACGAAGTGCCCGACTCGAGCTGGTTCACGAACCGCATCGGCAAGGACCGATGGACGGCTGAGCGGCTCGTCCGCGGACCGGACATCGGAAGCGGTCCGGCGCCGGGCCCCTGGACGGTGGTCGGCGCGAAGTCGGAAGGCATCACTCCCGGCATGACGATCCGGGATAGTGCCGGCACCGTGTACTTCATCAAGTTCGATCCGCCGACCAACCCGGAGATGGCGAGCGCGGCGGAGATCATCTCGACGAAGTTCTTTCACGCGTTCGGCTATCACACCGCGGAAAACTATCTCGCCACCCTTCGCCGGGAATCGCTCATCATCGATCCCAAGACGCAACTCGCCGATTCGGACGGGCGCCGGCACCCGATGGACGCCGAGGATCTGGACGAGGTCCTCGAGAAGGCTGCGCGGAATCCAGACGGCACCTTCCGCGTCGTCGCCAGCAAGGCGGTCGACGGCCGCCCGGTGGGGCATTTCCGGTACTACGGCACGCGACCCGATGACCCGAACGACATCTTCCCTCACGAGCACCGGCGAGAGCTGCGCGGGCTGTCGGTCTTCGCCGCCTGGCTGAATCACGATGATTCCCGCAGCGTGAACACTTTCGACGCTCTCATCTCGGACGCCGGACGGACTTCGGTCCGCCACTACCTGCTCGACTTCGGGTCCACGCTCGGGAGCGGCAGCACCCAAGCACAGACCGCCCGGGCGGGCAACGAGTTCCTCTGGGAAGCACGGCCGACCCTGGTCACGATGCTGACGCTCGGGTTGTACGTGCGCCCCTGGGTCAAGGTGGATTACCCGAGGATCCCGGCTGTAGGCCGGATCGAGGGCACCTACTTTCGCCCCGAGGGCTGGAAGCCCGAGTATCCCAACCCCGCATTCCGAAACGCCCGGCCTGAGGATCGTTTCTGGGCGGCGCGCATCGTCTCGCGCTTCTCCGACGCGGACGTGCGTGGGATCGTCACGGCCGCCCGATTCACCGACCCGAAGGCGACCGAGTATCTGACCGAGACGATCCTCGCGCGAAAGGCGAAGATCCTCACGACCTGGCTGAACGTCACGAATCCCGTCGTCAACGTGACGCTGGATGGATCAGGGCTGATGCGGTTCGAAAACGCCGCCGAGCAAGTCGGGGCCGCCAAGCCGGCGGAGCGCTACACGATCGCCTGGTCGCGGTTCGATAACGCGTCCGGCACGCACACACCGGTGGGCTCCGAGCAGGCCGTCACGTCCACATCGGCACAGGCGCCTCGGGAGTTGCTGTCCGAAGCCTTCCTCTCCGCCACGATCAAGGCGTTCAATCCGGATCATCCCGCCTGGCAGCAGCCGGTCGTCGTCTATTTCCGGCGTGCTCCGGACGCGACGTGGACACTCGTCGGCCTCGAGCGCAACCCCTGAGTCCCAGGGTCGCCGCTCTCTCGACAGCGGTGGTGCTCGCGGCGGCGGCGGTGATCGCGGGATTCGGCTTTCACCGCCTCCCGGGTGAGATGCGGGACTTCGAGGTCTACTGGACCGCCGCTCAGCGGGCCTCCGCCTCGGAGCCACTCTATCGGCCCGCCGACGGCCACTACCAGTTCAAGTACCTCCCGGCGTTTGCGGTTCTCACGGTCCCGATCGGGCGGCTGCCGCTGTCACACGCCAAGGCGGCATGGTTCGCGGCATCGGTTGCGCTCCTGGTGGCGCTGGTGTCGTTGAGCATCGCGATCCTGCCCGAGAGACGCCGGCCGATGTGGGCTCTGACGCTCGTCATAGTCGTGGCGATGGGAAAGTTTTACGGCCACGAGCTGGTCCTGGGCCAGGTCAACATCCTCTTCGCCGTCATCGTTCTATCGGCCATCCTGGCCATGCGCGTGGGACGGGACACCGCGGCCGCGCTCCTGATCGTCGCGGCGGTGGCGGTGAAGCCCTACGCCGTGATCTTCCTGCCGTGGCTGGCCTTCGTGCGCGGCTCCCGGCCCTTCTTCACCGCCGCCACCGGGCTGGCGGCGCTCGCAGCCCTGCCAGCCGTGCTCTACGGAATCGGGGCGACCATAGATCTTCATCGCGCGTGGTGGGTTACGGTCACGCAATCCACCGCGCCGAATCTGACCAACGCCGATAACGTGTCGATTGCCGGCCTGGTCACCAAGTGGCTCGGTGCCGGGGGAGCAGCGCCGGTCGTAACCCTGGTGACTACCGCCGCGGTCCTTGCGGCCGCCGTCTATGTCATGGCCCGCCGGAACCGGCCGCACCTGGCCGAGCCGCTCGAAGGAGCGATGCTCCTGACGCTCGTTCCGCTGATCTCGCCGCAAGGATGGGACTACGTCTTCCTGGTGTCGACGCCGGCCATTACAGTCCTGGCGAACTACGACGACCTGTTGCCACGCGGCCAGCGCGTGTTCACCTGGATGGCCGGCGCGATCATCGGGCTGTCGCTGTTCGATCTGATGGGGCGCGAACGATATGCCGCTTTCATGTCGTGGTCGATTATCACCGTCTGCTATCTGATTGTGCTCGCCGGGCTCGTGTCGCTGCGGGTTCGCCGGGCCGCTTAGGCGAGCGTTCTACGCCGTCCGGGATGGTCATATGATCTCGTCATGGTGCGTTCGTTCCACGTTCTGATCGGTGCGATCCTACTCATGAGCGTGCAAGAGGACAGCGCCGATCCGCAGGCGGGCGTTCCCTTGCGCCTGGCGGAAGACCGGAGCGCGCGGATCTCGAACCTTCGATACGACCTGCTGTTCACCGTGCCGGCAACCCCGTCCGAGGCGGTGCGAGGGCGGGCGACGATCAGGTTCGACTTGAGCAGCGCGGCGCGGCCTCTGGCGCTCGACTTCGCCGCTCCCCCGGACTCGCTGGGTGCCGTGTCGGCGGGAGGACGTCCACTGAAGGTCAGGTGGACGAATGAGCACCTCGTCATTCCGGCTGCCGGGCTGCGGAAAGGCCCCAACGAGATCTCGCTCGAGTTTCGCAGCTCCGACGCTCCCCTCAACCGCAATCCCGAGTTCCTCTACGCGCTCTTTGTGCCTGCGCGTGCGCGGCAGGCGTTCCCGGTCTTCGATCAGCCCGACCTGAAGGGACGTTACACCGTCACGCTCGAGATCCCTGCGGACTGGCAGGCGATCTCCAATGGCGCGGCAGTCAGTCGCGACCAGGCAGGGGAGCGCGCAACCGTGCGCTTCGCGGAAACCAAGCCTGTCTCAACCTACCTGTTCACGTTCGCGGCGGGCCGGTTCAGGGTGGAGACCGCGGAGCGGCAGGGACGCACGTTCCGCATGCTGCATCGTGAGACGGACACTGCGAAGGTCGCTCGAAACCGCGAGGCGATCTTCGATCTGCACGCCGGCGCGCTCGAGTGGCTCGAGCGCTACACGAGGATCGACTACCCGTTCGAGAAGTTCGATTTCCTCCTCGTCCCGTCGTTTCAGTTCGGGGGCATGGAGCATCCTGGATCCGTTTACTACAACGCGTCGGCACTGTTGCTCGACGAGTCCGCTACGCAGAATCAGAAACTGGGCCGCGCCAGCCTCATTGCCCACGAGACCGCACACATGTGGTTCGGCGACCTGGTCACCATGCGCTGGTTCAACGATGTGTGGATGAAGGAGGTGCTCGCCAACTTCATGGCCGCGAAGATCGTGAACCCAGCGTTCCCGGAGATCAACCACGACCTGCGGTTCCTCTACGCACACTACCCCGCCGCATACGACGTCGATCGCACGCCTGGAACGAACGCGATCCGCCAGCGCCTCGACAATCTGAACGAGGCGGGAAGCCTCTACGGGGCGATCATCTATCAGAAGGCGCCGATCGTGATGCGTCAGCTCGAGATGCTGCTCGGCGAGGACGCCTTCCGCGACGGGCTGCGCGAGTACCTCGAGGCGCACGCGTTCGGCAACGCCACCTGGACGGACCTGATCGCGTTGCTCGACCGCAGAACGCCCGCAGACCTGGCCGCCTGGAGCCGCGCGTGGGTCGAGCAAGCCGGGCGTCCAACGATCACGACCGAGCTGAAGGTCAAGGGGAGGCGCCTGCAATCGCTGACCGTTACTCAAAAGGATCCCTCCGAGGGACGCGGTCTCGTATGGCCTCAGCCGCTGCGGGTCACGATGGCGTATCCGCGCGCGAGCAAGGACCTGCCCGTCCAACTCAAGGGCGCGCGCACCGAAGTGTCCATGAGGCCGCCTGGGGCCGACGTACCGCTGTACGTGCTCCCACATGCGGACGGCGTCGCCTACGGCAACGTCGTCCTCGATCCCGCCAGCCGGAGCTACCTGCTCGCGAACCTGCACACCATCGACGACGATCTGAGACGAGGCGTGGCCAGCGTGACGCTCTGGGAGGAGATGCTGGACGGCCGGGTCCCGCCCGCCGCCATGCTCGAGGCGTTGATGCGGTCGCTGCCGGTCGAGCGTAATGAGCTCACGGTCCAGAGGATGCTGGGCTACACGCAGCAGGTGTATTGGCGGTGGATCCCGGCGCAGGACCGCATCGAACTGGCGTCGACCGTGGAAGGGCTCCTGCAGTCGGGGCTCGGTGCCGCGAAGACGTCGAGCCTCAAGTCGGCCTGGTTCAACGCGCTCAGGGATATCGCCACTACCAGCAACACGATGGCATGGCTCGAGCGGGTCTGGCAGAAGACCGACGCCGTCTCCGGCCTGGTGCTCGCGGAGCCGGATTACATCACGCTGGCTCAGGAGCTGGCGGTGCGCGGCGTGCCGAATGCCGAAACCATCCTGGAAGCGCAGATCGGGCGCACCGAGAACCCGGACCGGAAGGCCCGGATGGTATTCGTCCGTCCGGCGCTGTCAGCCGACCAGAGCACACGCAACGGGTTCTTCGCCACCCTGCAGGACCCGGTCAACCGTCGTCGCGAAGCATGGGTGCTCGAGGGCATCGCCTACCTCCATCACCCGCTGCGGGCGGCCGCATCGGCCAGGTACGTCCGCCCCAGCCTGGACCTGCTGCGCGACATCCAGCGGACCGGAGACATCTTCTTCCCCAAGCGGTGGATGGATGCCACCCTCGGCGGCCACACCGCTCCAGCGGTGGCGCAGACCGTCGACGCATTCGTCAAAGGGTTGCCGGTGGATTATCCGGACCGGCTGCGACGCATCATCCGGTCGTCCGCTGACGACCTGTTCCGGGTGACGCGAACCGGACGGTGACGTCCGGTCACCGGCACTACAATGGCCGGAATCGACATGCGCATTCGGATTCTCGTCACCGGCGGCACATTCGACAAGGAATACGACGAGCTCTCGGGCCGCCTGTTCTTCAAGGACACGCACCTGGCCGAGATGCTTCGCCGTGGACGTTGCCTTCTCGAGCTGACTGCGGAGACCGTCATGATGGTCGACAGTCTCGACCTCGATGACGCCGGTCGCGAAGAGATCGTTGCACATGCACGCGCCTGCGACGAGAGAGCGATCGTCATCACTCATGGCACCGACACGATGGTGCAGACCGGCCGGGCGCTGGCGGCCGCGGCAATCCCGGACAAGACGATCGTGCTCACTGGCGCCATGGTTCCGTACGCATTCGGCAGCTCTGACGGCCTGTTCAACCTCGGGAGCGCGCTCTCCTTCGTGCAGGTGCTGCCGCCGGGTGTCTACGTCGCGATGAACGGCCAGCACTTCCCCTGGAACTGCGTGCACAAGAACACGGCGAGCGGCTGCTTCGAGGGGGTATGAGCGTTCCATTCCGGCTCGAATCGCGCCTGCCGCGAGTCGGGACGACCATCTTCACCGTCATGTCGAAGCTCGCCACCGACCTCGGTGCGATCAACCTCTCGCAGGGCTTTCCCGACTTCGATTGTGACCCGGCGCTGGTGGACGCCGTCTCGAGGCACATGCGCGAGGGACGTAACCAGTACGCGCCCATGCAGGGCGTACCGGCGCTGCGCCAGGCGATCGCCGGGAAGTACGCGGCGTTTCACGGCCACCGGTACGATCCCGATTCGGAGGTCACCGTCACGTCGGGAGGGACCGAAGCCATCTTCGACGCCGTCGCAGCCGTCGCAGGAACTGGTGACGAGGTGATCGTGCTCGAGCCCTGTTACGACTCGTATGTGCCGGGGATCGAGCTGAGCGGCGCAACTCCCGTGATCGTCTCTCTCGAGCTGCCGGACTATGCGGTGAACTGGGACGCGTTGCGTGCCGCGGTGACCCCGCGGACCCGCGTCATCATCATCAACACGCCGCACAATCCGACCGGCGCAATCCTCGCGGCCCACGACATCGAGCAATTGAAGGCGCTCGTTCGCGGCACCGACATCCTCATCGTCAGCGACGAGGTGTACGAGCACATCATCTTCGACGGCGCCCAGCACGAGAGCATGGCGCGCCACGCGGAGCTCGCCGAGCGCAGCTTCATCATCGGGTCGTTCGGGAAGACGTTTCATATCACCGGTTGGAAGGTGGGGTACGCGGTCGCACCCGCGGCATTATCGGCCGAGCTTCGCAAGGTCCATCAGTTCGTCACGTTCTCGACCAACACGCCCGTTCAACACGCCCTCGCGGAGATGATGGCCAATCCGGACGGCCTGCGCCGGCTGGGCCCCTTTTACGAGGCGAAGCGTGATCTCTTTCTCGGGCTGATGGACGGATCGCGCTTCCGGCCCCTCCCCTGCCGCGGAAGCTATTTTCAGCTGATGGACTACTCGGGCATCACGAACGAGGCCGATGGGGAGTTCGCGGTCAGGCTGACCAGGGAACACGGGGTCGCGTCCATACCGACATCGCCGTTTCTGTACCGCTCCTCCGCGCCAAAAGTCCTGCGGTTCTGCTTCGCGAAGAAGGACGAGACGCTCGAGCGCGCGGCCGAGCGGTTGGTGCGGGTCTAGGAGATCGTCGTGTCAGGGCTCTTACCCGGGAACTGAGGTTCTCATCGCTCTGCGCCCGACGCTGGGACACTGTGGCCACCAAGCCACCAGGAGCACTCTAAGAGGAACCTTAATTAAAGCGTATAACAAACCCCAAGATCTTATCCTCGTCGGTGAGGTAGCGTGAAGGGAGTATGGCCGCCACGCTGCTCCCGGATGTGTTGTGGAATCTTGTCGAACCATTCTTGGCGATCTCGCCCCGTTGACCAAAAGGCGACGGCAATTCGGCGCGGGACTGCGGTCGCGGCACATCGTGCCGTGGCTCGCCATGCGTCGCACCGCACGGGAGTGGATTGGGCGGTGGCGTTGGGTTGCCCATTCTCTTCTCTCTAGTTCCCCACCCCGCTGCGCGGGACCCACGAAGTCATGAAACAGGGTACAGTGCGGCCCGACGCTGGCACAGAGGTCGATTCTTCTATGGTGCTCCGAGCCCGTTCTCTCGTTGGACCCGGAGTCCCGCGAGCACTCCCTGCATGCGCGCAAAGCGGCCCTGCTGGATGAGCGCCGGGAACGGCAGCCACCAGATGTCGGCCGGTGCCTCGCCTTTGATCGGCATCTGCTGGCCGGGAAGGCGTGCGGCAGGGTCGGCCACCAGCGGCCGGGCGATCCTCAAGGCCCTGATCGCTGGCGACACCGACCCGACACGCTTAGCCGATCTCACCACCGGACGACTGAAGGCGAGCCGTGCGCAATTGATCGCGGCGCTGCAGGGCCGCGTGACCGCGCATCATCGCTTCATGATCGACTTGCATCTGACCCAGATTGAGGCGCTCGACGGCGCCGTGCGGAAACTGGAGGGCCACCTCGGCGAGGCCCTCGCCCGCTTTCGTGCCGCCGCCGAGCGACTGACCACGATGCCGGGGCTGAGCGACACGGCCACGCGCGTGCTGATCGCCGAAATCGGCGTCAACATGACCCGGTTCCCCAGCGCGGGCCATTTGGTCTCATGGGCAGGGCTCTGTCCTCGCCTCGATGAAAGTGCCGGGAAGCGCCGCTCCACACGGATCCGCCATGCCACGCCTGGCTCAAAACCACCCTGATCTGA
>JACDBQ010000776.1 GCA_013694845.1 Acidobacteriota bacterium | reverse complement strand
CCCGGGGCCTGGCCCCAATTGCCGGAAGTTGTTCTTGCGGCACGGGTTGGACGGATCGAAATGCACCGGTATGATGGGAGGATGAAAGCCTTTGTTCCGCTGGCGGCGGCCATCGGGTTGCTCACCGCCATCACCCCCGCCCAGCAACCACCGACCTTCAAGAGCGGCGCGAAGACGGTCGCCGTGTACGCCACGGCCACCGACAAGGACGGACGCCTGGTACCCAACCTCACCCGCGAAGACTTCGAGGTCAAGGACGGCGGCAAGCCCGTGCCGATCACGGTCTTCTCCAACGAGATTCAGCCGATCAGCGTCGTCATGATGCTGGACCGTAGCGGCAGCATGCGCGGCAACTTCGCCCTCGTCGAGGCCGCTGGCGAGGCGTTCGTCCGCGCGCTGCTCCCCGCCGACAAGGCGCGCATCGGCAGCTTCGCGGAAAAGATCCAGATCGATCCCGAGAACTTCACGAGCGATAAGCCGGAGCTGATCCGCGTGCTCAGAACCAAACTGCAGGAACAGGGACCGACCCCACTCTGGAATTCGGTCGACGCGTCGATCGCCACTCTGAAATCGCAGGAAGGACGCAAGGTAGTCCTCGTCTTTACCGACGGTGGCGACAACCCGGGCAACTTCAAGTTGAACAATCTCAGTTTCATGGACATCGCACGCCGCTCACAGGTCGCCGACGTAATGGTCTACGCGATCGGTCTCGAGAGCGCGGGACGTCCGTCACTCGGCGGCGGCGGGCTCGGCGGCGGTGGCGGCTTCGGCGGGAGCCGTCCCGATCCTGGACTGCCGGCGATTGCCGGCGAGACCGGTGGCGGTTACTTCGAACTGCGCCGTGCCGAGGACCTTGCGACCACGTTCGCGAGGGTCGCCGACGAACTGCACCGCCAGTACCTGATCGGCTTCGAGCCGGCGAAGCTGGATGACAAGATGCACAAGCTCGAAGTGCGTGTCGGCAAATCCGGGATGAAGATTCGCGCGCGGCGAGAGTATTACGCGGCCAAGTAACTACGGCCACCGCAGATCGTGTCACGGCACACGGTCGTCGCCGCTGCGTGCGCTGGCGCGGACGTCAGGAACCGCGACCTGGTACTCCTGCGTGATGTTCCCTGATCGGAAAGATCTTGCCGTGGTGAAAAGAGCCGGCACGCGCCTGCTCCTCGTGACTGGAGTCATGACGTGGCTCGTTGTCACGGTCACCGGCGGCACACCTGCGCGTGCGCAGAACCCGCCGGACACACCGGATCGCGGTCGGCCGCTGCAGATCGACGCGGTCGCACACGATCGCCACGGCAACCCGGTGACAGACCTGACGCCTGAAGATCTCGAAGTCTGGATCAACGGCTATCGCATCCCGATCGAGACACTCGTCGCCTTCACACCGGCGAGCCGAAGGGAAGGCGGACGTCTGACCGTCTTGCTCCTGGACGATGTGACGGTCGACATGGCGATGGTGCCCCGCGCGAAACAGGTCGCGCGCCGGTTCGTGACCAGGATGCTCCCCGGCGACCGGATGGCCATCGTCCGGCTGAACGGCGACTCAGTGGAGTTCACCGGCGATGCTTCCCGTCTGCTCCGGCGGATTGATGCGCACAGGCCATCGACCGGCGTCATGCCGGTGGACCAGCTCGGCGCACACTTGCTCGGGACCGTCGCGGTGCTCGCGCGGCAGCTTGCGGAAGCGCCGGAGCAGCGGAAGACGATCGTGGCGATCGGATCCGGATGGCTGCTCGACACGCCGGTGCCGCCGGCCCAGATCGCCCGGGAGGTTCGCAGGGAGTGGTTCGATGCCGTGCGGGCACTGGCGGTGTCGAGTTCCACCTATTACGTGATCGACCCGGGTGGGGTGGGCGGGTCACGTTCCACCGGTTCCGCGGGCTTCGCGCGCGAGACCGGCGGGCAGGCGTTCACCAACACCAATGACCTGAACGGCGCGGTCGATCGGATCCTGCGCGAGGCGGACCACTACTACGTGATCGGGGTCTTCGATCCGCCGGTGGGGCGCACGTCTTCCGTCCGCGAGTTGGAGATCAGGGTTCTGCGAAAGGGCATCACGGTCCGCGCGCGCCGCTCGATCGCCGGCGGGCAGCCATCAGCGAGGCGCGAGGTGTCACGTGCGAGGTGTCACGTGCGAGGTGCGAGGTGCGAGGTGCGAGGTGCGACGTGCGATGGCCGACGGGCTTTCGTGTTGTGCCATAATCCGCCTCCCACTGCATGTCGCTGACTGAAGGGACCCGCCTCGGCCCGTATGAGATCGGGATTCCCCTTGGTGCGGGCGGGATGGGGGAGGTTTACAAGGCCCGTGACACGCGCCTCGCCCGCACGGTCGCGATCAAGGTCTTGCCGGATCTTCTTGCCGGCGATCCTCTGCTTCGGGCGCGCTTCGAGCGTGAGGCACGTTCGATCTCGGCGCTGAATCATCCCCATATCTGCACGCTGCACGACGTCGGGCAGGAAGGATCGGTCGCGTTCCTCGTCATGGAGTACGTGGAGGGCCGCCCGCCGTCTGGACCGATGCCGCCCGACGTCGCGGTGGCGATCGCGATTCAGATCTGCGACGCGCTGGTGGTGGCGCACCGGGCCGGCATCGTACACCGCGATTTGAAGCCCTCGAACATTCTGCTGTCCGGCCGATCGGGTGCGCCCGCACGCGGTGGTGCACCCAACGTCAAGCTGCTGGACTTTGGTCTCGCGACGCGGGCTGCCCAGGCGCACCACTCACAGGTCTCGATCGATGCCACGGTTACGGGGGCCCTGACCGGCGCGCACACGATCGTCGGTACGCCGCAGTACATGGCGCCCGAGCAGATCGAGGGTCGCGAATCCGACGCGCGCACGGACATCTTTTCGCTCGGATGCGTCATCTACGAACTGCTGACCGGTAAGCGCGCCTTCGAAGGGAAAACGGCCTCGGCCGCGATGGCCGCCATTCTCGCAACCGAGCCCCGGCCGATGCGCGAGCTGCAGCCGGTGACGCCGCCGGCGCTCGACTGGATCGTCAGCCGGTGTCTTGCGAAGGATCCCGACGACCGCTGGCAGTCGGTGCGCGACCTTCGCGCGGCGCTCGAGCGGGTGCTCGACGAACCTGGTGCGCCGGGCGGCGTCTCGACCGCTGCCGTGCGACATCGATCGCGCGCGCCGTGGATGGTGGCCGGGGTTGCACTGGCCCTGGCGGCGTTCGCGAGTGCGGCTGCCGTGCGCTTCTATTCCGACGCGCCCGAGCCCGACGCGCGGGTCTTCACATCATTGTTCGTTCCGCCGACCAATCCGGCCAATCCGCCGGCGCTGCGTCTGGCGCTTTCCCCCGACGGCACGAAGCTCGCCTACACCGCGCCGGATGCGACAGGCCGCGTGTTGATATGGGTCCGGTCATTCGCTACTCTCGATCCGCAGCCGCTGCCAGGGACGACCAACGCGTCTGCTCCGTTCTGGTCGCCCGACAGCCGACACATTGCGTTCCAGGCCGACGGCAGCCTGAAACGGGTCGAGGCGACCGGCGGCCCGGTGCTCTCGCTCGCCCGGGCCGAACAGTCGCCGCCAGGATCCTGGAGCGTCAAGGACGTGATCGTCTTCACCGCCGACACCGGGCTCGCGCAAGTCCCGGCCTCCGGTGGCTCGGTCAAGAAAGCCACGACCCTCCGCACGGAGCAACGCGAGCGGCTCCACCTTTCGCCGTTCTTCCTGCCCGACGGACGACACTTTCTGTACGCCGCGGCGGTCGCGGGCTCGGTCATCAAGTCCATCCGGATCGGTTCGATCGACTCGGATGCGGACGTCGTGCTGCTGCCCGAGGCGACCTCGAACGCCATGTACGCGGAGGGCCGTCTGGTGTTCCTTCGTGACACGACGTTGATGGCGCAGCGGTTCGACCCGCGTGAGCTGAAGCTGACCGGTGACGCGCAGCCGATCGTCGAGCACGTACAGATCAACCCGTCGACCGGCACGGGTGCGTTCTCCGTCTCGCAGAACGGCGTACTGGTCTACCAGGTCGGTGCGACCGGCGGGTCGGAGCTGGCGTGGCTCGATCGCTCCGGCCGCAAGTTGTCGGCGGTTGGCGAGCGAGCGAGTTACCTGGACATCCAGCTCTCGCCCGACGGCAAACGCGCGGCCGCCACTGTCCTCGCCGAGAACAGCCGCGCGTCCGACGTCTGGGTGCTCGACCTTCTTCGAGGGGGCGTCCGGAACCGCTTTACATTCGGCGCGGTCGGAAGCGGCGCCGTGTGGTCACCCGACGGCAGCAGCCTGACCTACGTCGTCACTCGTCCGAACAGCGTGGCGATCGTGCGGAAGGCGTCGAACGGCACCGGCCAGGAGCAGGTGCTCTTCGAGGACGTGGTCGACAAGTTCCCTTTGAGCTGGTCCTCCGATGGGCGGTTCGTCCTGCTGAACGAGGTGACCGGCGCACTGCGCGGCAGTCTGCTGGTGCTGCCGCTGACACCCGGGGCGAAGCCGCGCAAATACCTGAACTCCGGCTTCAGCGAGGTGCCCGCCGAGTTCTCACCGGACGGTCGGTGGATCGCCTACGTGTCGAATGAGGCCGGCCGCAAGGATGTCTACGTGACCTCGTTCCCCGAGTTGTCCGGCAAGTGGCAGGTGTCGAGGGCTGGTGGCGACCACCCGCGCTGGCGGCGTGACGGCCGTGAGCTCTTCTACCTGACCGCCGACAAGATGATGAGTGCCGACGTGAACGGGTCGGGCTCACAGTTCGACGTTGCCGCCACCAGGCCGCTGTTCGACGTACGCTGGGCGCCGGCCCGCAGCGTCTACGACGTGAGCGGCGACGGCCAGCGCTTCCTGATGGTGACCTGGGACCCGAGCCCGGCTGCGACGGGTTTCACCGTGGTGGTGAACTGGACCGCCTCGCGCAAATAATGTCCGTCCCGATCAAAAAGCACTATATTTCTGCCGGAGGTAAGTGATGAACGTGTATCGATCCGCCCGATTCGCCGCTGCTGTCGTCGTCCTGAGCGCCGTGCCGTTGGCCGCGGTGCAGTCCGGTGGACAAATGCCGCCGATGCCGAAACCTGGTCCCGAACACGAAATGCTCAAGCTGGACGAGGGCACCTGGGACGCCATCGTGGAGTTCATCCCCGGGCCCGGCGCCCCCCCCATGACGTCCAAGGGCGTGGAGGTGAACACCATCGGATGCAGTGGCCTCTGCCTGATTTCGGATTTCAAGGGAGAGGCGATGGGCGCGCCCTTCCAGGGTCACGGGGTTCTGACCTGGGATGCCGCGAAGAAGAAGTACATCGGGAGCTGGACCGATTCGATGTCGATGGGCCTCGCGCTCACCGAAAGCTCGTACGATCCCGCCGCGAAGAAATGGACCGGCTCGATGGAGGGACCTGACATGACCGGCAAGGTCATGAAAATGCGCTCGGTCCTCGAGTACACCGGCACCGGCACCCGCGTGATGACTTCCTTCGGGCGCGGGCCGGACGGCAAAGAGATGCAGATGTTGAAGATCAGTTACAAGAAGCGATAACTGCTCCGGGGTGCGGGGGACCGGGGGTTCTATGGCACCAGCG